>NZ_CP104467.1:197500-497500 GCF_025369935.1 Paenibacillus andongensis
CCTTGCAAGCAGGAGGTCAGCGGTTCGATCCCGCTTGGCTCCACCATTAACCTAATGCATACTTCCGCCGCCGATAAGGCGGTGTTGTTGACACAAGGGCTAGTGAAAGCTAACCATCAATATAACTTATTATACACATCACCAACTGGTAATTTTTGATTGTTGCCGATGTTGATATGGCATGATAAGATATAGTTCCTGTCGCTGAGAGGCGAAGGGAAAAAATTGTTCCTTGAAAACTAGATAACGAAACAAAACGTAAAGTAAGAACTTAGGTCGTGCTGACCTTCGGGTCACACAAAAATCTTTAACTCTTTCAATAGGAGAGACTTTGATTTCATCAAAGATCCCTATATTAGGTTAAGCTAGAAAGAGCACACGGAGGATGCCTAGGCACTAGGAGCCGAAGAAGGACGTGGCGAACGACGAAATGCCTCGGGGAGCCGTAAGCAGGCTTTGATCCGGGGATGTCCGAATGGGGGAACCCAGCTGTGGTAATGCGCAGTTACTCTATTGTGAATACATAGCAATAGTAGAGGCATACCCAGGGAACTGAAACATCTAAGTACCTGGAGGAAAAGAAAACAAAAGTGATTCCGTCAGTAGCGGCGAGCGAAAGCGGAATAGCCCAAACCAAGGGGCTTGCCCCTTGGGGTTGTAGGACCTCGATGTGGGGTTAGTTCGGTAGGCGAAGAGATCTGGAAAGGTCCGGCATAGAAGGTAAAAGCCCTGTAGCCAAAATCGAACGAAACCCCTAGAGGTATCCTGAGTACGGCGGGTCACGTGAAACCCCGTCGGAATCCGGCAGGACCATCTGCCAAGGCTAAATACTCCCTAGTGACCGATAGTGAAGCAGTACCGTGAGGGAAAGGTGAAAAGCACCGCGGAAGCGGAGTGAAAAAGAACCTGAAACCGTGTGCTTACAAGAAGTCAGAGCCCTCTATATGGGTGATGGCGTGCCTTTTGTAGAATGAACCGGCGAGTTACGTTCCCGTGCGAGGTTAAGCTGAAAAGGCGGAGCCGCAGCGAAAGCGAGTCTGAATAGGGCGCTTGAGTACGTGGACGTAGACCCGAAACCGTGTGATCTACCCCTGTCCAGGGTGAAGGTGAGGTAACACTCACTGGAGGCCCGAACCCACGCATGTTGAAAAATGCGGGGATGAGGTGGGGGTAGCGGAGAAATTCCAATCGAACTCGGAGATAGCTGGTTCTCCCCGAAATAGCTTTAGGGCTAGCCTCGGATGTGGAGTTGTGGAGGTAAAGCACTGATTGGGTGCGGGGCCCGCCAAGGGTTACCAAGTCCAGTCAAACTCTGAATGCCACAAACTTAAATCCGGGAGTCAGACAGTGAGTGCTAAGATCCATTGTCAAAAGGGAAACAGCCCAGACCATCAGCTAAGGTCCCCAAGTGTGTGTTAAGTGGGAAAGGATGTGGAGTTGCACAGACAACCAGGATGTTGGCTTAGAAGCAGCCACCATTGAAAGAGTGCGTAATAGCTCACTGGTCGAGTGACTCTGCGCCGAAAATGTAACGGGGCTAAACACGCCACCGAAGCTATGGCTTGCACGTATGTGCATGGGTAGGGGAGCGTTGTATGTACGTTGAATTCTGACCGTAAGGACAGGTGGAGCGCATACAAGTGAGAATGCCGGTATAAGTAACGAAAAGATCAGTGAGAATCTGATCCGCCGAAAACCTAAGGGTTCCTGAGGAAGGCTCGTCCGCTCAGGGTAAGTCGGGACCTAAGGCGAGGCCGAAAGGCGTAGTCGATGGACAACAGGTGGAAATTCCTGTACCACCGTAGCCGTTATGAGCGATGGAGTGACGCAGAAGGATAGTGACGCGAGCTGATGGATGCTCGTCCAAGCAGTGAGGCTGGTTAGTAGGCAAATCCGCTAACCGTAAGGCTGGGCTGTGATGGGGAGGGAAACTTTAAGTACCGAAGGTCATGAGTTCACACTGCCAAGAAAAGCTTCTAGCCAGGCGAAGGTGCCCGTACCGCAAACCGACACAGGTGGGTGAGAAGAGAATTCTAAGGCGCGCGGAAGAACTCTCGTTAAGGAACTCGGCAAAATGACCCCGTAACTTCGGGAGAAGGGGTGCCTCGGTAGGGTGAATAGCCCGAGGGGGCCGCAGTGAAAAGGCCCAAGCGACTGTTTAGCAAAAACACAGGTCTGTGCGAAGCCGCAAGGCGAAGTATACGGGCTGACGCCTGCCCGGTGCTGGAAGGTTAAGAGGAGTGGTTAGGGGTTAAACCCGAAGCTATGAATTGAAGCCCCAGTAAACGGCGGCCGTAACTATAACGGTCCTAAGGTAGCGAAATTCCTTGTCAGGTAAATTCTGACCCGCACGAATGGCGTAACGACTTGGGCGCTGTCTCAACGAGAGATCCGGTGAAATTTTAATACCTGTGAAGATGCAGGTTACCCGCGACAAGACGGAAAGACCCCATGGAGCTTTACTGCAGCTTGATATTGGACTTTGGTACGATCTGTACAGGATAGGTGGGAGCCTTTGAAGCCTGAGCGCCAGCTTGGGTGGAGGCGCCGTTGGGATACCACCCTGATCGTATCGGAGTTCTAACCTGGTACCGTAATCCGGTATGGGGACAGTGTCAGGTGGGCAGTTTGACTGGGGCGGTCGCCTCCTAAAATGTAACGGAGGCGTTTAAAGGTTCCCTCAGAATGGTTGGAAATCATTCGCAGAGTGCAAAGGCATAAGGGAGCTTGACTGCGAGACCTACAAGTCGAGCAGGGACGAAAGTCGGACTTAGTGATCCGGTGGTACCGAATGGAAGGGCCATCGCTCAACGGATAAAAGCTACCCTGGGGATAACAGGCTTATCTCCCCCAAGAGTCCACATCGACGGGGAGGTTTGGCACCTCGATGTCGGCTCATCGCATCCTGGGGCTGAAGTAGGTCCCAAGGGTTGGGCTGTTCGCCCATTAAAGCGGTACGCGAGCTGGGTTCAGAACGTCGTGAGACAGTTCGGTCCCTATCTGTCGCGGGCGTAGGAAATTTGAGAGGAGCTGTCCTTAGTACGAGAGGACCGGGATGGACGTACCGCTGGTGTACCAGTTGTCTCGCCAGAGGCATCGCTGGGTAGCTATGTACGGAGGGGATAAGCGCTGAAAGCATCTAAGCGCGAAGCCCCCCTCAAGATGAGATTTCCCAGTATGTAAGACCCCTTGTAGACGACGAGGTTGATAGGTTCGAGGTGGAAGTGCAGCAATGCATGCAGCTGACGAATACTAATCGGTCGAGGGCTTAACCACAAACCCTGAGTGTTACTTTACGCAAGTTTCGTATCTAGTTTTCAAGGCGCAAACACGCTTTGACTGTTTGGTGATGATGGCGGAGGGGACCCACGCGTTCCCATCTCGAACACGACCGTTAAGCCCTCCAGCGTCGATGGTACTTGAACCGCAGGGTTCTGGGAGAGTAGAACGTTGCCAAGCACACGAAGAACCTTACAAGGAGAAATCCTCGTAAGGTTCTTTTTCTATTTATACAGATCGATGAAGAGATAAGGACCTAGGATGAAACGAACAAATTCCGGGATAGGAGTCTATAAAGGCTTCTATTCGATTGCTTTTTAACGAAATTCAGCAAATAGCATACGCTACAGACTTCTATTTCTGAGAAAAAGGCAGGATAGAACGATTATCAACAGAATAGAGGCTTCTAAAGACTGCTATTCCATTATCTATTCTATCTTTAATACAAATAAGAGCCCCTACGGGCTCTTATCTCAACATTTCAAGAACAGCTACTGCATGTAGCAAGATGTGTCCTTACCTGTGATCTTAATCAATCCAGCTTTGCGGTACGGACGAAACCGGAAAAGCATCCACAGCCGCGGCATGAGCATCCAGAAATGAAAGATCGTGAGATGGATTAACCATTTGTCAGGTATCCATGGATAAAGAAGTGTGATCATAGCAAGGCCAATCCAAAATAAAGTCAGCTGTATTTTGGATACCAGTCGAATGGAGGCATTCCCTTCTGGCAAAAGTCCACACCAAAAGATACCAAAGCGGTAAGACCAACCTCTCATAGCCATTCCAATTGTAAACTGAAAATAGATCCGGATGAGCAAAGAATGGAATATAAGTAGAAGCGGATAGCTGACCAGGAGTGGCAGCCAGTTTGTAGGGTCAAATTTGTAAAGGACCGCTAGGAACAGCAGCATAAAATAAACAATTATTTTATACAAGGAATGATATATTCGCTTCATTAAAGTATAGCTATAAATGGTAGATTGTTTGGAGAGATTTGGCTCCTGTTTGGTTGACATGTTGATGACCTCCGCAAGGCGGTTAACCTGATATAAGACTATATCGGCACATGCCTTCCAAAATATGAGCGTTTAGCTAGTTTAGGAGAATTGGGATTCGGATATACTAATAGTAAAAGATCGTGGGGTGATCATATGGAGGAGAACCGAATAGGGATATGTATGATCTGCGAGCAGCAGCGGATTGGCGGAATTCATATTATTAGGGCCTTTATCTGCGATGAGTGCAGCAATGAAATGGTCAAAACGAATGTAAATGATCAGAAATATCCGTTTTTTGTGAGGCAGATGAAGAAAGCATTTTATATCGGCAATTCGAAACAATATATGAACTAATGGGAGAAGCTTCTTATGGAAGCTTTTTTTGTTTTTTTAGCGTCAATCCACTACTATAAGGGTATAAAATAGAAAGCTCACGGAGCTCAAGGAGTCGTGTCAACATGAGCAGTCAATATGCAAATCAGTCACGAGCGCCGCTTTTTGAAGCAATGGTCGCCCATTACGATAAGAACCCTGTAAGTTTTCATGTACCTGGTCATAAATCCGGGCAAGGCTTATTAGATGAAGGGACAAGCTTTCTAAAGACGGTGATGTCTATCGATTATACGGAAATTACGGGTCTTGACGATTTACATCAGGCAGAGGGTGTCATTCGTGAGGCCGAGCAGCTAGCGGCGGATTGCTTCGGAGCGGAGGAAACTTATTTTCTGATAGGTGGGAGTACGGTTGGTAATTTAGCCATGATTTCTGCCGTATGTGGGAAAGATGACATCATTCTGGTGCAGAGGAATGTACATAAGTCAGTTATTCATGGGCTAATGCTTGCCGGTGCCAAGGCAGTGTTCATAGCTCCTGGCATTCATCCGGAATCAGGTGTGGCAACAAGTTTAGCTATCGAAGATGTTAAGCAAGCGTTAGTGCTGTATCCAGAGGCTAAGGGGCTTTTTATAACTAATCCTAATTACTACGGTAATGGCGTTAATCTCAAGCCTTTCGCTGAATTGATGCATGAACAGGGGAAGCTGCTGTTGGTAGATGAAGCGCACGGGGCGCACTATGGATTTCATCCTGAGGTGCCGGCATCTGCATTATCGCAAGGGGCTGATGCTGTGGTACAATCCACGCACAAGATGCTAACCGCAATGACCATGGGGGCTATGCTGCATGTCCAAGGACCGCGGATAGACCGAATAGCAATTCAACAGCTGCTTGCAATGCTGCAGAGCTCGAGTCCCTCTTATCCATTAATGGCATCATTAGATTTAGCTAGGAAAAAGATGCATACGGAAGGCAGGAACTGGCTAGAGCAAGGACTTGCTGTGGTCAAAGAGTTCAGGTCGCTGCTTGATGATCTTACCGAATTTGGATATCACTCAAGAGAGCTTCCGGGAAATCAGAGTCAAGAAATTGAAACGACAGATCCATTTAAAATAGCCATCTATGATGCGACGAATATGTTATCTGGCACCGAGCTCAAAGATAGGCTAGAAGCTCAAGACTGCTTTGTCGAAATGACGGACGGGCGTCAAGTGCTTCTTGTATTCACCCCTGCTTCCACCAGAGCGGATATGTTGAGACTTGTCGAAGCATTAACTAACATTTGTTTGGACCTTCCCATACAAAAGAAGGAACTTCAAGGGCCAATCTCGAATATACTTAAATTACCCTACTATACTTCAATCTCTTCTCCAGTTGCTTTTGATATGAGAGATATCTCCAAAGCATCACGAGACAGCGCGTTTAGTCAGGTTAGTGTTCAGGGGGCGGTCGGGAAGCGTTCTGCGGATATGGTAATCCCTTATCCACCGGGAATTCCCTATTTATACCCTGGCGAAATCATCTCGGCTTCTGTGGCCGAAGCCTTATTGCAATTGGCCGCAAACGGAATCAAGATTCAAGGAACAGAATTTGGGCAGACACAAAAGCTAAGGATATACACATAAACCATTCTATGATCTGGTAAAGCAGCATGCAGGAGGAAGCGTGAACGGAATATTTATTACATTTGAAGGGCCGGACGGCGCTGGGAAAACAACACAGCTTAAGAAATTGGCTGAGGAGCTCAAGCAACAAGGGCATGATGTCCTCGTTACGAGAGAACCGGGCGGAACGGCAATCAGTGATCAAATCCGCAGTATTATTCTTGACCCTGTGAATAAGGAGATGGTGGATCAAGCGGAAGTTTTGCTTTACGCAGCATCTAGAGCACAGCATGTACATCAATTCATTCTTCCGGCACTCGCTGCCGGCCGAATTGTGCTATGTGATCGGTTCATTGATGCAAGTGTTGCTTATCAAGCATATGGGCTTGGTGTAGATGTAGATATGGTAAAATCCATCTCGCGTTATGCCAGTTCAGGACTACAAGCAACCCGAACATACATCTTAGATGTGCCAGTGGAAGTAAGCTTGGCGAGACTTCACCATAGAGCATCGGGTACGGGCGTGAATGCTCAGCAGCTGGATCGCATTGAACAGAAAAATGTAGATTATCACAGCCGAGTCCGGGAAGGATTTCATCAGATAGCAGCTGATCATCCTGAACGGGTGAGAGTTGTTAATGCAAACCGTAACGAAGAGGAGATTGCAAAAGAGATATGGACGGACTGTAATCGTTTGTTTGAGGAACATTTTTCCGGTTAAAGCAGAAAATCCATTCTTAGTTTATAATAAAAGGGAGGAATCACCCATGAAACTAGTCGTAGCCGTTGTACAAGATAAAGACAGTAACCGTCTCTCTAATGCTTTAATAAAAGAAGGGTTTCGCGCCACGAAGCTGGCAAGCACTGGTGGATTTTTACGTGCGGGAAACACGACTTTTATGATTGGTACGGAAGATGAGAGGGTGCAAGAGGTCATGCAGGTTATTCGCACCAATTGCAAAATTCGGGAACAGCTTGTTACACCGGTTTCTCCAATGGGAGGAACGACGGATTCCTATATTCCATTCCCTGTGGAAGTTCAAGTGGGTGGAGCCGCGGTTTTCGTATTGCCGGTTGAGCGCTTCGAGCATTACTAAGTTGATAAGAAGTATAAGTTTTGACAACTTAATGCTTCGCATTAACCTTGACAGACGGCGCTGTTCCTTGTTAGACAAGGACGGCGATCCCGTTTATCCGAGGTTTAATCAGACATACACAAGGATGGATGCGTCTTGAAAATTAATCCGGGGTGGCAGCCCATAGGTAAAAACGTCAAAGTGAATGAGAACGTCCCGCCGCCACAGATGGCCCCCCGGAATTTCTCTGACATTATGCAGCAGCAAGATGAGAAATTTACGCAGGAGCAGTTATCCAAAATGGTGCAGCAAATTACGCTGCAGGGTGACCGTTTGTCGCGGGCGATGACGGTGCGAGAGCTTTTGCAATACAAGCTGCTGATTAAGCAGTTTCTAGAGGAAACCGCTCGCCGTGGTGTTAATTTAAGAGATACGAAGGGTTGGGATCGCCGCGGCCGTTCGAAACGATATAAGCTTTTGGAAGAAATCGATCTTGAACTGCTTTCTTTAGCAGATGAATTGCTAGAAAACGAGCAGGGTCGAATTGAAATTTTGCAAAAAATCGGAGAAATCCGAGGAATGCTGATTAACTTGTTATTTTAACATATAAGAAAATATATGTTTCGGATGGAGCGTATGTCTAATGTCCTTTCAAGCCATACCGGGGCAAGCAGCGGCCAAGCAGCTTCTGCAGAATGGGCTGCGGCAAGACAAGCTGTCTCACGCCTATATATTTAGCGGGCCAGTAGGAACTGGGCGTTCGGAGATGGCCATAGCTTTGGCTAAAGCGATCTACTGCCAGCACGGGACCGATGAGTCATGCGGTGAATGTTTGGAATGCCGTAAGGTGGAGCATGGTAATCATCCGGATTTACACATGGTTACGCCTGATGGAGCTTCAATTAAGATCGAGCAAATTCGTGAGCTGCAAAAGGAGTTTGCTTACCGCGCTACAGCCTCCGGAACCAAAATATATATCCTATATCATGCGGATAAAATGACCGTACAGGCTGCTAATAGCCTGTTGAAGTTTCTAGAAGAACCGAACTCACGTGTGGTCGCGATTCTCATTACTGAGAATGGTAATGCCTTGCTGCCAACGATTCAATCGCGGGCGCAGTGGATTAATTTCACGCCAATGCCGCGTGAGCAAATGGTCTTAACGCTTCTGGAAGAGGGTCATCCCGCGTCGCTTGTACAGCCTGCGGCACATTTAACAGCAGGATTGCAAGCTGCTAGAGAGTTAATTGCTGCGAATTGGTTTGCAGAAATGAGAACCGTAGTGTTACAATTAGCAAAGGAGACGCTCACACGTTTCCCTACTTCCATGATTACGGTGCAGCAACGGATTGTGAAAACGGAGCTAGCGGATCATATGTCGAGTCTTTTCGACTTGTTGATTCTCTGGTTTAAAGATATGGTACAGCTGCGCCTGGAGCGCAGAGATAAGCTTGTTTATAATGATCAGCTGGACTGGATGAGCTCCCTCGCGTTCAGCCGGGATGTCTCAGTATGGGTGCGTATGATGGAGCAAGCCGTAGATTTACAAAAACGACTGCGTTTCAACGCCAATTCTCAGCTGGTTATAGAGAAAATGCTCGTGGAGATGCAGGGGGTGTAAGATGTATTCGGTAGTTGGCGTCCGCTTCAAGAAAGCGGGTAAAATATATTATTTTGATCCGATTGATTTGCCAATTGAGAAAGAAAGTGCCGTTATTGTTGAAACCGCTCGCGGAGTGGAATACGGCAAAGTGGTTGTTGGAAAGAAGAATGTCAAAGAAAATGACGTTGTTCTTCCTCTCAAAAAGGTGATTCGCATTGCGGATGACTCGGATGCTGATTTGGTTGAAGAGAATAAGAAAGCAGCCAAGGATGCGTTCCAAACGTGTCACGAGAAAATTAAAGACCATAGTCTTAAGATGAAGCTCGTGGACGTAGAGTATACCTTTGATCGCAATAAAATTATTTTTTATTTTACGGCTGAAGGACGCGTTGATTTCCGGGAGCTCGTGAAGGATTTGGCGAGTATTTTCCGGACCAGAATCGAACTGCGCCAAATTGGCGTACGGGATGAAGCGAAGATGCTTGGAGGTATAGGTCCGTGTGGGCGAATTCTGTGCTGTTCCTCGTTCTTAGGTGATTTTGAACCCGTATCCATTAAAATGGCGAAGGACCAGAACTTATCGCTTAACCCAACGAAAATTTCGGGATTATGCGGACGGCTAATGTGTTGCTTGAAATATGAACATGATAACTACGAGAGCGCGAAGGATTCATTGCCAACCGTAGGTAGACAAGTCATTACTTCTTTTGGGAATGGTAAAGTACTTGGATTAAATATCAAAGAACGTACGGCAAAGGTTCAATTGTTTGACCTTGGTAAAGCACTTGATTTACCTTTCGATGATGTAGTTGAACAGGAGTAGAGGCATAGTATCCAAGGAGGCGCTGGCCAGTAAGCATGCATGGCACTAGAGGTGAAAGCGTGGATAAACAAGATATTTTTGGACAAATAGATGGGATCGAAGAGCGTATGGGTGCCACTTATGCCGAGTTGGGTGCCTTAAAGAAACAAATTATTAACCTCATCGAAGAAAATAAGAGATTAAGCATAGAAAATCAGCAGCTCCGTAAACTGATCCGACAAGAGGAAACGATTGTCGAGCAACCAGTAGGAGAGGCGGAGGAACCACTTCCGTTACCTGGAGCAGGTTATGATAATTTGACTCGCTTGTATAATGAAGGTTTTCATATTTGCAATGTGTATTATGGACACCTTCGGACCGAGGGAGATTGTTTGTTTTGCTTATCCTTTTTAAATAAATAAGTGATTTTGACCGTAGGGGTGTATGCCTTACGGTTTTTTTCCATAATGTGCAGACTAGAAAGGGAATGACGGAGAATACGTATGAAGCAAGTACAGTTAAGACCTACCGAACGAATTGATGATTTATTGACGTATGATTTGAAAATTATTCAGAGTGATGAAGTATTCAGCTTTTCACTAGATGCTGTCCTGCTAGGCCGGTTCTGCAGTGTGTCTCCCAAAGGGCGCATGATTGATTTATGTACAGGTAATGGGGTTGTTCCCTTGCTCTTAACAACGCGGACGCGAGCTGAGATTTGGGGCGTTGAAATCCAAGAACGGCTCGCGGATATGGCAGTTCGTAATAGCGAGATAAACGGGTTGGAAGAGCGGCTGCATATGCTTCGGGGGGATCTGAAAACGATTCATGAAACCTTAGGACATGGCCAATTTGATGTTGTAACGGTGAATCCTCCTTATCTACCAGTACCTAATGGCGAGCAGAACGCCAATGAGCATTTCGCTGCTGCTCGTCATGAAATATATTGCAACTTGGAAGATGTCATTGCGGCAAGTGCAAAGCTGGTGAAGGCTGGCGGTAAAGTGGCGATGGTTCATCGGGCTACGCGTTTAATCGATATCTGCTGCTTAATGAGGCAGTATCGTCTTGAACCGAAGCGCATTCGCTATGTGCACGCACGTGCTGGGGAAGAAGCGATGATGGTGTTGATCGAAGGAATGAAGGATGGAAAGCCAGAGATCCGTACCTTACCGCCGCTTATTGTTTATGATGATAGTCAAGAATACTGTAAAGAGCTGAAAGAAATTTATTACGGGGGCAGAAGCTCCTTAGAGTTTTCATAAGAAAACTGGCATTGTAAGCATATGCTTTAGAGTTTTCGTAGAATAATTATAAAAAGTGAAGAGGGAAATAACAGTGAGTTTGAATGTACAAAAGAGCTATCGCGAGGATGGAAGCGGCGTAGGCACGCTGTACCTGGTTGCCACACCGATAGGCAACCTAGAAGATATGACCTTCCGTGCGATTCGCACCCTGAAGGAAGTGAGCATGATTGCCGCTGAGGACACGCGGCAAACACGCAAGCTGCTGACGCACTTCGAGGTCGCTACGCGACTCGTCAGCTATCACGAACACAACAAGCAAGCAAGCGGACCCGAACTCGTCCGCTTGCTGCTTGAAGGGCAGAGCATCGCGCTCGTCAGCGATGCGGGTTTGCCGGCCATTTCCGATCCAGGTTATGACCTGGTGAGGATGGCCGTGGAGCAAGGCGTGCCGGTGGTGCCCATTCCCGGCGCGAATGCGGCCCTGTCGGCGCTGATTGCATCAGGCTTACCGACAGAGCGTTTCGCCTTCGTCGGGTTTCTCCCCCGGGAGAAAAAGGATCAGACGAAGGTGCTTGAAGGGCTGCAGCATACGCAGGATACGCTGCTGTTCTATGAATCGCCGCACCGCGTGGAGAAAACACTTGCCCGCATGGCGGAAGTGTGGGGGGCGGAGCGCCGGGTGTGTCTCGCCCGCGAGCTGACGAAGCGGTACGAGGAGTTCCTGCGCGGCACCATCGCAGAGTGCCTCGCGCATTTAGAGCAGTACCCGCCTCAGGGTGAGTACTGCGTGATCGCCGAAGGCGCATCGGAGAAGGCAGCCCGCGAAGCAGCCGATGGCTGGTGGGAGGCGATGACGCTGGGCGAGCATGCCCGGCACTACGAGCAAAGCGGGATTGATCGCAAGGATGCACTGAAGTTGGTCGCAAGCGATCGCGGACTTTCCAAGCGTGATGTATACAATGCACTACTCGAGCGCTAAGGCGCACGGGAAGTGCAGCGTTCCCGCCGCACTCAGCGCTATATCATTCTCCGGACAAAAAAAGATCTCTAATCCGTGGCCGAAGCCAACAAATTAGAGATTAGAGGAGATATGAAAAAGGTTAGAATTACCAATAGGATAAGTGCTACTTCTATTATATACTACTTTTCTTATTTTGTCACAGGTGTTGGCATTTCTGATAAACAAATATGACAAACAATTTTTCCTTTGAAGTAAGAAACGTTTTCCGCATTACCACAGAAAATACAAGCAGGCTCATATTTCTTCAACATGATGCGCTCGCCGTCTACATAAATCTCCAAAGCGTCTTTCTCACCAATTCCCAACGTGCGGCGCAACTCGATTGGAATAACAACGCGACCCAATTCGTCAACTTTTCTTACAATTCCTGTAGATTTCATCATATATATAAACCCCTTTCGATTTTATCAAAAATTTATCAATATCGTCATGTTTCGACATATCTTCTTGCCTAATGATACCAACGATTCCCAAAATAGTCAACCATATTTTCGCCTTTTTAAGCCTGTTATTCAAAAAAAGTTTAAATCTTGTTTCTGTTTAAAATATGAGAAAAACCAAGTAGAATAAGGGAATGTAAATAATATATTACGTATGTCCTCCTCAAAAAGCTAAAATTTACTAAGTGAATAGCTAAGCTAGTTAGGTAAAGAAACTGGAATTCGTAATTCGACAGAATCCGACAAAAATGTCGAAGTAGCACAGCGAATTTGTCGAAAATATTTAAATTTGCTAAAGAGAGGTTGTGAATGGATGAAGGAAGAGAAGGTTTTTAAAGATCCGGTTCATAAATATATTTACGTGCAGGACAATACGATTTGGGATTTAATTAATACGCGTGAGTTCCAGAGATTGCGCCGCATAAGGCAATTAGGTACCTCTTATTTAACCTTTCATGGAGCTGAGCATAGTAGATTCTCGCATTCACTTGGTGTGTACGAAATCACTCGGAAAATTATTTCACAATTCGAACGCAATCACTATGAGGATTGGCCTCAAGAGGAACGTCTGCTTTGTCTTTGTGCGGCATTGCTCCATGATCTGGGACACGGACCCTTCTCTCATTCCATTGAAAAAGCTTTCGGAACGAGACATGAAGACTGGTCATGCAGAATTGTCCTTGGAGATACCGATGTGAACAAAGTCCTCAGCCGAGTATCACCTGACTTTCCGAAAAAAGTGGCGGGAGTTATTTGTAAATCGTATAGTGAAGAAATTGTGGTTAGCCTTGTATCCAGTCAGCTGGATGCAGACCGCATGGACTATTTGCTGCGCGACGCCTATTTCACTGGTGTAAATTATGGCACGTTTGATCTGGAGCGGATTCTTCGTGTTATTAGGCCCTATAAGGGGCACATTGTTGTCAAAGAAAGCGGAATGCATGCCGTAGAAGATTATTTAATGTCTCGTTATCAAATGTACTGGCAGGTGTATTTCCATCCCGTGACACGTAGTGCGGAAATTTTGCTGCACAAAGTTTTTGCGCGTGCCAAACATTTATACGAAGAAGACTATTCGTTCGGATTTATGGTGGAACCCATTTTACATCTGATTCAGAATAAAATTTCGCTCGAAGATTATTTGTTATTGGATGAGTCCGTTATGCAGACGATGTTAACTTTCTGGAGTAATGAGAAAGATCCTATTTTGGCCGATATGTGTAAACGGTTTTTGGATCGTAAGTTGTACAAATACAGTACCTTTGATGAGTCTAATCAACGTCAAATTAAGCTGATGGAAAAAGTGATGGCTGAGGTCGGATTTGACCCTACTTATTATATGGAAATTGATTTTCCATCGAATCAATCCTATGACGTGTATAGACCGGGGGAAACGGATGATAATTTGCCTATTTTTCTGCTGGATCATAGGGAGAATTTAACGGAAATTACACATCGATCTGAAATTGTTCAGTCCATCAGTGGCTTCCAAATGGGTAAGCATCATGTTTATTACCCGGAGGAGCTGTTGGAACGATTGAACGCTACCGATTATCCTGATTTATGGGCATTGCTTGGTGAGCAAGATTAGCTAGAAAAATAAGTGCTGCAGAATATTCAACATAAGGGAGAACGATTATGCTAACGGATTCACACACACATTTAAATGCCGAACAATTTAATGAAGATCAAGACGAAGTGATTCAGCGAGCACTGGACGCCGGAGTGACAAGAATAGTGAATGTAGGCTTCAATCGGGAGACCATACCCAGTTCAATTGCCCTCGCTGAGAGGTATGATTTCATCTATTCTACCGTAGGGTGGCATCCTGTTGATGCCATTGATATGATGCCTGGCGACTTAGAATGGATTGAAGAGTTGTGCAAGCATGAGAAAGTTGTCGCCATTGGGGAAATTGGACTGGATTACTACTGGGATAAGTCACCGAGGGATGTACAGCAGCGGGTATTTCGGGAGCAAATTCGTCTAGCGCGTAAATTGGGGATGCCCATTGTTATACATAATCGAGATGCCCATCAAGATATTTTGCACATTTTAAAAGAAGAGAAGGCCGAGGAAGTGGGGGGCATCATGCATTGCTTCTCTGGAAGCTGGGAGACGGCGAAGCAGTGTCTGGATATGAATTTTTATATTTCTTTTGGAGGTCCAGTTACGTTTAAGAACGCTAGGCAACCGAAGGAAGTGCTGGCGCAAGTTCCATTAGATCGTTTGTTAATTGAGACCGATGCTCCCTATCTAACCCCGCATCCTTTCCGCGGCAAGCGTAATGAAACCGGCTATGTTCGCTTGGTAGCTGAGACAGCCGCGGAAATTCGGGATATGACTTTGGAAGAAATTGCGCAAATAACAACAAACAATGCCGTTCGGTTGCTAGGTCTCAAGTAGAACGTTTTTCTCGAACTTACGGCGAAGCACAATACCGCAGCTGAAAGAAATGAAGATGAGACTGATGAGTGGAACGAGTAGATAGATTGGTGAAGAACGAATCATAAGAGGGATCGTCAGGATACATAGCTCTAACATCAAGACCGACCAAATGATAAAGGCTAGCGAACCAGCTTTGGAATTTGGATTGAGCGGGTACATTTCCAGCCAGAATGTATAGCGATGAGCGCGCTCGAGCGACGATAACTGGACAAGTGAAATTACAAGAGCAATCAGGAAGATTAAGCTCCTTGCCGTACCGCTGCTTGAAACGGCTATAGCTAGTACACCTAACAAGGTGATGCGCAGTACGATCGCGAACAGCTCCGTACGCAGCAATGTCTTCATATATAGGTACAAATAGGCAGCATCTTGTCTAAAAGGTATGAACCGTGTTAGCCCGCTGATCCAACTTCGGCGGGCTATTCGCGTTCCCATCTGAGGCACATCGACGAACCAGCTGAAAAAGGCGTAAAGCCGAGCTTGCTGCTGATTTTCCTTGGTAATCAAGTAGTCCCAACCGATAACGTATTTCGATACGAAATGAACGGCTGCTAACCATACGGAAATGAGAAGCAGTGCAGCACCACTTGCCCATAAAATGCTGGTTAGGAATTGCAGCGAAACGAGAGCGGTTGTTGCCACCCAGCGAAAGCTAACTGAAGCTAATCTGGTGCGCTCATGGGTAAAACGACTCTCCTGCCAACTAGCTAATAAATTTGCTATCTTTAATAGAAGAAGTAGTGCAAGCATCAGTAAGAAATGCTGCTCTGAAGCGCCGAGGCAGTGGTGATAAAGCGGCCATAAAATGACCCAGGCGATAAATGTCCCAAAAGCTTGCAGTGTCAAACTGTACATGAATCCGCTTCGGAAATAAGCGCCCATTTGATGTTCGATCCGTAACAAAAACATGCGGTCTGCTTTCCTTACCAATGTACGAATGGGACTTGAAGATAGAAGCGGAACGAGCAGCAAAAGTACGATCCATAGATAGGGATAGTCTGTCGGAAGACGCTGTAGTATTTTTGCATAATAATAGGAAGAAACGATGACAAGAAACAACACGAGACCGATGAAATTACTACGCGCTGCGTATTGCCAATAGCCCATGGATTCCTTCATATAATGTTCGAATCTCTGCTGCCATAAGGTACGGGTGTTGATGTCCATATTTCTCATAACGAATCCCCTTGTACGAGCTTGTAGAAAATGTCGTCTAGTGACGCTCTCGGGAGTTCGGTTTGCTCGCGTAATTCGACTAAATCCCCCTGAGCAACCATACGGCCACGATGAAGGACAACGTAATTATCGCAATATTTTTCAATCGTAGACAAAATATGCGATGAGATGAGGAATGATGCTCCTTTATGTTTCATTTTGACCATTAATTCTAACAAGGAACGGATCGCTAAAGGATCGAGGCCGAGAAAGGGTTCATCGATAATATATAACGAGGGTTCGATCAGAAATGCGTTCATAATCATGACTTTCTGTTTCATTCCTTTGGATAAATGACTGGCGAAGCTGTTCAGCTTGTCCTTCATTTGAAACTGCTCCAAAAGTGAGTTGGATCGAGCCAAGTAGTCGTCCTTCGACAAGCCGTAGGCCATAGCGGTTAGCTCAAGGTGTTCACGGATCGTAAGCTCTTCGTAGAGCTCAGGACTTTCAGGTACATAAGCGTAGGTTGCGCGATAGGACAAAGGATTTTCAGCTAAAGTTAGTCCGTTGATTCGAATCGTTCCTTTTTGTGGTTGAAGAAGGCCGAGAATGTTTTTGATTGTCGTACTTTTACCCGCGCCATTAAGTCCGATCAGACCCATCATTTCACCTTGACGAATAGAAAAGGTTAGGTCATGAAGAACGGGTTTATTTGGTAAATATCCCCCGTATAAAGAGTCAACTTGTAGAATGGAGCCCATCTCATTGCCTCCCTGATTAGCAAATTATTGGTATTTATGAATCGCTTTCCTATACGATCATTATAAACAAATTTGTATTTTAAGCCTAGTTTAGGGGTGAATAGTTGAAAAGAGTTAGTATACGTACGTTATAGTGAGATATAAGTAGAAATAGGGCAGTTTAATTGCCTATTTAATCGAATTTTAGTCGATTTAGCCCTTTTTAGTAGGTGTCAATCCCTTTACAGGTTAAGATTAACAGCGTAATATACTTTTCATAATAACTTAATAACCAATTTGCCATTTTTCCATTCGCTGAGTTCCATTTATGGGAACGGGGGAACCACTGTAAGCTGAAGAAGCATGCTTCTTGAGTGAACAGAGTGAGTAACAGGGGTGAATCTTAGAGTATACTTCGTATGCTCTTAGTAGGGCGACTCTCACGTCCGAATCCGTCAGCTAACCTCGTAAGCGTAAGAGAGGTAACGATTGTCGTGCGTGCTATTTGTGTATTTTACTATGCAAAAAAAGCCAGCGAGAAGAGTCCTCTTCTTGCTGGCTTTTTGTCTTCATAAAGGGCTATACACAATTCGGACGACTAAAAATTGCCCGGAATTCATATGAATGTTGAATAGGCAAACTGGTGTGGGACGACCAGAAGGTAGCGGTATAGCACCGTACTGCTGATGGCGAACACATTAAGTTAAACTAAAAAACCTTAGTCGCGTCAAATCTAATCATGCTGTAACCTGGCGGCGAGGCTTTGAAGGAGGACCGAAGAAGTGGGCAGTATCTCTATTAGCGAGACCCATGTAAAACGATCATCCAGCATGTCCTTCGCATTGCGATGGAAGCATGAAAACTTGCGTTTGATTTTAAGCTTAGCCATAATTTCAATCGCAATGACTTTCATGTTTTTGGTGTTGTTGTACGGTACGGCTACCAAGAGCGTATCCGTGGTTGTGAATGGACAAGAAACCATTGTGCATACGAAACAATGGGTCCTGCAACGCCTACTGGATGAACAAGCCATAAAAATTGGTGAACACGATGAAATTTCTGCTGCGCCAACGACAACAATCAAGGGTGGAGACAAAATTGTCATCGAACATGCCTCACCAATTCAATTGACTGCTGATGGAAAGACCACCACTGTTTACACAACTGCAAGAACGGTAGAAAGTGCATTGCAACGTTTACATATTGCACTTGGGGAGCACGATCGTTTAACTCCCGAACCGACAGCCGCTCTGAGCTCAGGCGATGAAATCAAAATCGTCCGTGTGAAAAAAGAGACGGAGGAAGTGACTGAGCCGATTGCGTTCGATACGGAAAAGAAGAGTGACGCATCGCTGCTCAAAGGCAAAGAGCAAGTCGTCCAAGAAGGTAAAGAGGGCGTGCTCTTGAAGAAGAAAGAAAAGACTTTCGAAGACGGTGTTTTAGTCGCGGAAGCAGTTGTGGGTGAAGAAGTACAAACAGAAAGTATTAAGAAAGTCGTGTCCGTGGGCACGAAAAACCCTGTTGTTGTTCTCTCGTCTTCATCGCCTAGTGTGGATGAGGTTTCGAAGAATGGTGTAACATTTGGGTACAAACAAATCCTGAAGAATGTGAAGTTGACTGCCTATTCAGCTGACGTCGCATCTACGGGTAAATCCGAAGATTCACCGGGTTTTGGTAAAACCTATACAGGGACTACGGTGACAGAAGGCAGAACGATTGCCGTTGATCCCAAAGTCATCCCGCTCGGATGGTGGGTTTACATTGAGGGTATTGGCTTCCGCCGTGCTGAAGATATTGGCAGCGGTGTGAAAGGCCAAATGATTGATGTTTACTTTGAAGATCATGGTTATGCCAATAAATTCGGAACGAAGCAAGGGTACACCGTCTATGTGGTAGGACCGAAAAAGCCGTCTGAAAATTAACGTGTAAACGTCTGTTTCAGCGGGAAGAATGTCATATATACGTTGCCAGGTAACAACCTGGGCGAAAGAAGAGGGGACCCCTCTTCTTTTTCTACGTTGAATAAGAAAGTATAAGTTCTATACTTTAGCTCCGCATCAACCTCGACAAACGCGCTCGTCCCTGAAGGACGACGGAGTCGTTTATCCTTGGTACTGGGAAGGGAACCGCTTATGATTAAAGAAGTGATTGTCGTAGAAGGTAAAGACGATACAGCTGCTATCCGCCGAGCGGTAGAGGCGGATACCATTGAAACTGGCGGCTCTGCAATCGGACAAGCCGTGCTAAAACGTATTGCACTTGCGCAGCAGCGCAGAGGCGTTATTATCTTCACCGATCCGGATCACGCAGGTGAACGGATTCGGAAGATTGTAGCAGCCAAGGTGCCTGGCTGCAAGCATGCCTTCATTACGCAGGAGCAGGCTGAGTACAAGGGTGATATCGGCGTTGAGAATGCGACGCCTGAGACGATTCGTCAGGCCCTTCAGAAGCTCCGTACGGAATATACGGCGTCGGTTTCACAGCTGACCATGGAGGATCTCATGGCCGCAGGGTTGATTGTTCATGCTGAGGCGGCTTCTCGCCGGCTGATTGTGGGGAAAGCGTTAGGGATTGGCTATTGCAATGGCAAGCAGTTTTACAAGCGCTGTGCGATGTTTCAGATCTCGCGTGAGGAATTTGAGGCGGCTTTGGAGCATTTGGAAGCTGATAAGTAGAATCGATGCTTGTTGTTGTTTTTGTGTGTAGATCGTCATTCATTCATTATGCCTCCTCGTAACTGGAATACAACTCCAATTAGTGTCATACATCTCGTGAGGGCAGATGGGCTGTAGTGGATACCAAAGTTGCATTTTCTACAACAATTCACACGCCAAAAGACTATTTCGCAACTTGAAGTTGCAGTTTGCTCCTAGGCCCCCTAATTAAACTGGAGTCCTCCCACCCAATAATTTAAACTAGGGACAAGGAGATGATTCAGTATGGGGAAAAGGCTGAAAGAAGAAGCACGGCTTAAAATTGTTAAGGAAGCATTGGCTGGTATTAAGGTGGGGGTATTAGCCCGCATGTATGACATCCATCCTGAAACCATCCGTTTGTGGATCAGAGATCACCGTGACTCTATTCCTCCGGAAGAAATCCCAGTGGCTGACGAGCATCTGCAAGAATTGCAGCGTCTACAAGATGTAGAACAACGCTATGAAAAAGCCGTTAAAGTACTTGGCGAGAAAGAGCTAGAGCTTGAGATCCTGCGCGAATTGCTAAAAAAGAAAGACCCCGCTTATCCGAGAAATTCGAAGTAGCAGAACCATTTATTAAGCGGGGTGAACCAGTAGCGTTGGTTCTGCGTATCCTTGGCCTTTCAGAGTCCACCTATTACGATCGTAAGAAGAGAGCTACCACCCCGCTATCTGAATGTTCCAAAGAAAGCCGGAGAGGGCGCCCTGTGCCTGGATACTCACATACGTTTACGGGTGAACAAGTGTGTGACGAACAAATCAACGCGTGGCTGCTTGAGCTCATAGAGGGCGAAGAACATGTCTATGGCTACAAGCTTCTTGCACAATGTATTCGTGACCAATATAACGTGAGGCTGGACAAAAAGAAATCGTATCGCTTATGCAAAGAGTTAGGCATTCTTCAAAAGCCACGCCAGCGCATACAGACACATCCGCGCAGGCTGCCGAAGAACCGAGTAGTAACAGGCTCCAACCAATTATGGCAAATGGATATCAAGTACGGATACGTCATTGGACAGGAGCGATTCTTTTATATGCTCAGCATCATTGATGTGTTTGACCGTGTCGTCGTTAAACAGTACAGAGGTCCGGTATGTGAGGCCAAGCATGCGGTCCAGACGCTTTGTTATGCGATACAGAGCCGGCTAAACCCTGGAGAAGAGATGCCTGTAATCCGTACAGATAACGGCCCGCAATTCGTAAGCAAACTGTTTGGAGATATGTGCGAGTGCCTAGACGTCGTCCATGAACGCATTCCGCCAAGGACGCCGAATATGAATGCTTACATTGAGTCGTTTCACAGTCTACTTGAACGTCACTTGTTCGGCATAAGAGACTTCATGACCTTTGAAGAGGCTTATGATGCACTCGATCGTTACATGGACTTCTACAATAACCGCAGGATGCATGGTAGTTTAAACCGAAAACCTCCGAAGATGTTTTCAGCATGGGTCAAGACGCTGGATGACACTTCTGCCTTTCATAAAGCGATGTAATAGCTTGAAAAAACGCGATATTCTACGCATGAATCATTTTTGGTGGGCAAGACTCCGGTTTTAGGGGGCCTAGCCGTTTGTACAACATTTCGAGCCCATTTGTTGAGAAATGGCCTAAATAGGACCAAATTGTTGTGCAATATGCAACAACGAAGGGAAAAGGCGAGATTTAGGCAGCGATTGTTGCGCTTTTTACAACATTATTCAACCGCTATTATGAATTCACCAAGTGAACAAATAGGACGCGGTTTCCGAATTATGAGACCTCTGTGTTGAACAAGATTGGATGAATGAATCGACGGTCTCGGTGTTCAACATTTCTAAGTTAAAATGGCCATTATTATGAAAAAGTTGTAGTTTGTGCAATATTTCTGAGATGGTTTGTGGAAAAACTTTGCATGAGGTATCAAGTGTTGTACGGAATGCAACATTCTAGTCATATAGACGGGATTTGAGCACTAATTGTTGCACTTTCTGCAACATCTCCAACTTAATTTCATACAGCAAGCTCGCATGATCTTACAAGGCTAAGCATACCGAGTTTCAGTAAAGTGCCACTTAGGAAATAATTGAATGAGATCTGGTAAAGAGTTTGAGTGCTCTTTGAATCACTTTAATCACAATGAAGAATTTGAAATCCAGAACCTATAGATAATGAGGTTATATCATGAATGTACCCAATAATGAAGTGATTGTAACAGCCGATGACGTGGCTACACCAAGTAAAACGAAACAAATTATTAAGAGAAATGGTCTGGTGCTCAAAAAAAGCTTGGGCCAAAACTTCCTGATTGACCAAAATATCCTAAGCAAGATTGTTTTGGCCGCTGAGCTCGGGCCGAACAAGGCTGCGCTTGAGATCGGCCCCGGCATTGGGGCGCTCACGCAGCAGCTGGCCAAGCTCGCTGGACGTGTCTTGGCCGTCGAGATCGATCAGCGTCTGCTGCCCATCCTGGACGAGACGCTGGAGCCCTATCCCCATGCTACTGTTGTCCATGGTGACATCTTGAAGACCGACCTGCCGGAGTTGTTCCGGCAGCACTTCGAGGGCATGGATGGCGTCAGTGTCGTCGCCAACCTGCCCTACTACATCACGACGCCGATCATCATGAAGCTTCTCGAAGAGAAGCTTCCCTTGGAGAATATCGTCGTGATGATTCAAAAAGAGGTGGCCGACCGCATGGCGGCTCGCCCGGGCACCAAAGATTACGGCAGCCTCAGCATTGCCGTGCAGTTCCACTGCGAGCCGGAGCTTGTCACGATCGTGCCTCGCACCGTCTTCGTACCGCAGCCGAACGTCGACTCCGCCGTGATTCGGCTGCGTGTGCGCAAAACCCCGCCGGTCGAGGTGGCGGACGTGGACTTCTTCTTCGCCGTCGTCCAAGCGTCCTTCGTCCAGCGGCGCAAAACCCTTTACAATAACCTAGCTGCGCGGTTCTTTACGAAAGAGAACAAGCCTGAGCTGGAAGCGCTGCTGCTCGGCATTAACATAGAGCCTTCGCGTCGCGGCGAAACACTCAGTATGGAAGAGTTCGCGCGCTTGTCGTCGACTCTTCTCGCGCACGGCTGCAAATAACCCGCACCAAATGCCTAGTCTCGCCATAGGATACCCTTAGGAGGGGATTGTGCGATGAGGCAAGGAGACTTTGTTACCCGTAAATCCTATGGCGGCGACGTCATGTTTAAGATTGAGCGCATAGAGCAGCTGAAGGCTATCCTGCGTGGTGTGGATTACAGGCTGCTAGCGGATGCGCCTCTAATGGATTTGACCATTTCAAATCCGACTGATGTCATGGATCATCCGCGATCGAGTTCACCTGAATTTCGGGAGTCGCTCCGTCGACTGGCTGTATCCCAGCTGCAGCTGCAGGAGAAAAACCAACTCTCAATTAACCATAAAGAAAATGTCAATAAAAGCTACTTCGAAGTGCCTGGCAAAGTGCTGCACCTAGATGGCGATCCAACTTACTTACGTAAAAGTATGCAGATCTATGGGGAATTGCGTGTGCCTGCCGAGGGGTTTTATATTCCTGAAGCACAAATGGCGGATGCTCTTCATAGGCTGCTTCCGCAAATTAAGCCAGACATTGTTGTCGTTACCGGTCATGACGGAATACTTAAGCAACGTAAGGGTCGAGGTCCAAGCAGCCTTTCCAGCTATAAGAATTCACAAAATTTCGTGAATGCGGTGCAGATTGCTAGGCAGTATGAGCGCAACCGGGACTCCATGATTATTGTGGCTGGTGCTTGTCAGTCTCATTTTGAGGCCCTACTGAGGGCTGGAGCTAATTTTGCGAGTTCTCCTGCTCGTATACTCATTCACGCCTTAGATCCGCTTTGTATCGCGGCTAAACTGTCATATACTTCCGTGAAGGATACCATATCCATGCTTGATATCGTTGACTTGACGGTGACAGGTCTGGAAGGGTTAGGTGGGGTAGAGACGAGAGGGAGCTATCGCATGGGAGTTCCAGGTATTCAACATACAGAAGATCATGTCTAAATAGCCTTGGTACAAGTAAAAACAACATGAACCGACATCATATACGGTATGCTGCAGTAACACTTACCTGTCATTCTACTCCTTGGAGGGGGCTGACTGGGTGAGTGTTCTTTTTTTAGTGGAAAAGTGTGAATAATTTGCGAACTTTGGAGACAACCTGTAAGAGGGGGATTTCGAAAATTAAGTGAAAATGCCGTTGACAACAGGAATGTGGTGCTGATATAATATTTGCCCTCGTTTGACATGCCTGTCTGAATGGGTTATAATTAACTAGGAAAGAGGTGGTAGTTGACAATGGCAAAAAATGCGCTGTTGGAGATCAAACGCAGTTTGGAGCCCCACGTTGGGCAGAAGATCATGTTAAGAGCGAATGGCGGCCGTCGAAAGACTGTCGAGCGTTCTGGAGTTTTAGAAGAAACCTACCCTTCTGTGTTTATTGTGAAATTAGATCAAGAATCCCACGCTTTCAAACGAGTGTCGTACAGCTACGCCGATATCCTTACCGAATCCGTTGAAGTTACCGTGTGTAATGACGATGGACAGGTTCGCATCACCTACATCCAACATTAGCTTAATGCATTCCTATATGAGCAGACCCCAAGGGTCTGTTTTTGCATTTGAATGGACCTTACCGGGTTGGGCATACTATAGCAAAACTCTAAGGAGGTTCCAATTATGAGTCGCAGAAGAGGGATCATGTCGGAAAGCTTTAAATATGAATTAGCCAAAGATCTAGGGTTCTATGATGTGGTGCAGCGTGAGGGCTGGGAGGGCATCCGAACGAAGGATGCAGGGAACATGGTGAAGCGGGCGATCCAAATTGCTCAGGAACAGCTGGTGAAACAATATAACCCTTCGGCTTCTTCCGCCAATCAGACGCAATCAACGTATACTCAGCCGAATTATAATCAAACCACCTACAACCAACCTAACTACAACCAACCTAACTACAATCAACCTACTTCCAATAGGTCTAGCTACACTCCGTCGAATTATCATCAGTCCACCTATCCATCTGTTCCTGCTCCACAAACCTATTCGCAGTCTCAATCGAGCTTTAATCAGAATCAATATAGCGGAACGCAGCAAATGCAATCCTCATATACACCTGCAACCTACACGCAGAACACGACCAATGTAAACACCTATAGACCTTCTAATCCAATGCAACCTAATGCAGCGGGTTTAAATCAAATAATTGCGGGGTCACAGCAGGCAGCGCAAGCGGAACAGCGTCCCTTCTACAGCTAAAGCGAATGCTTTAGCTTTTTTTTTGCGCTTTTGTTATAATATTTTAACGGCAAACGAGCAAAAGAAGGTGATCTGATGAAGATTTTTGAAAAAGCACCGGCTAAAATCAATTTATCCCTTGATGTTTTACATAAAAGATCGGACGGTTACCATGAAGTTGAGATGGTCATGACGATGGTAGATCTAGCAGATCGGATCGAAATGCAGGAGCTTTCGCGGGACACCATCATCATATCCAGTCAGGCGGGGTATATTCCGCTGGATGAGAAGAACTTAGCCTTTCAGGCAGCACGCCTTATTAAGGATCGCTACGACGTCAAACAGGGCGTCTACATCCATTTGGACAAGCAGATCCCCGTGGCAGCGGGTCTAGCAGGGGGCAGCAGCGATGCGGCAGCGACGCTTAGAGGTTTGAATCGGCTTTGGGACTTAAACATCCCTATGGAAGAGCTGCAGGTGCTTGGAGCGGAGCTTGGCTCGGATGTACCCTTCTGTGTAACGGGAGGCACGGCTGTCGCGAGAGGGCGTGGAGAGAAGCTGGAGCCTATCGTCTCGCCGCCTCAGTGCTGGGTCGTACTGGCGAAGCCGCCCATTAATGTGTCCACATCGGAGATTTACAGCAAGCTGAATGCACGCGAGATTAAGCATCATCCTTCGACGGAAGGTGTGCTGAACGCGATTCGGGAGAAGCGATTCGATCAACTTTGCGGAAGCCTCGGCAATGTGCTTGAAGAAGTGACGCTGGACCTTTATCCCGAGGTGAGACATCTCAAAGAATGCATGCAGAGGCTTGGTGCGGATGGTGTACTGATGTCGGGCAGCGGGCCGACGGTATTCGGTCTCGTATCCAAGGAAGCGAAGGTACCCCGGATTTATAATGGGCTTCGTGGGTTTTGTAAGGATGTTTACGCAGTGCGGATGTTGACGTAAATGAAGTAGGACGGTTGCAGGGCCCGCGAAGGGCTCTTTTTCATTGTATAGAGGGTGGACTATGACTCCAACCATCGCAATAAATTGTGTTATATTGATGTTATGTTGATGTCAATATAATTTTCATGAGAAGCTTGAATAAATACGTATAAAAATGGTATATTTTCATTATAATATTCGGATTTTTGGGGGTAGTGCGATGAAAAAGTTGAAAAGGAGCGCTAGGCTGGTGGAAATGACGCAATATTTGTTATTCCGCCCCCATTCGTTAATCCCTTTAACGACTTTTGCCGAGCGTTACAACTCTGCTAAATCCTCCATAAGTGAAGATTTAGCGATCATCAAGGAAGTATTTGAAGAAGAAGGACTAGGCGAGCTGAATACTCTTGCGGGCGCCGCCGGAGGTGTGAAATTTTCACCAAAAGTGCCTAAAGAAGTATCACTGAAATTTATTCAGAGCCTTTGTTTACAACTGCAGCAACCAGAACGGATTCTTCCAGGCGGATATTTGTATATGTCAGATATTATGGGGCAGCCTCAATATTTGAATGAAATTGGCAAGACGTTTGCATCTGCTTTCGCTGATCGTGATATTGATGTAATTATGACGGTAGAGACGAAAGGCATTCCGCTCGCGTATGCGACGGCAACTTATATGAATTTGCCCGTTGTGATTGTCCGCAGGGATAGTCGAGTAACGGAAGGATCAGCGGTTAGCATCAACTATGTTTCAGGATCCAACAAGCGGATCCAGACGATGTCACTGGCGAGGCGTGCTTTGAAAGAAGAGTCCAAGGTGCTTATCATTGATGATTTCATGCATGTTGGCGGTACGATTCACGGTATGATGGATTTGTTAGCGGAATTCAAAGCCTCTGTTCAAGGGGTTGGTGTATTCATGGAGTCTTGTGAGGTTGAAGAGCATTTGGTTGATCACTATGTATCGCTTGCTCGTTTATATGGCGTAGATTCCAAGACCAAACAAATCACCGTAGAGCCAGGCAACTATTTTGACAGTAAAAAAGGAGATTCGTAAAGCGATGGAACTTATTTCAACAACAGCAGCACCAGCTGCAATCGGACCTTACTCGCAAGCGGTAAAGCTAGGAAACCTTCTCTTTACTTCTGGACAAATTCCACTTGGCTTGGATGGACAGATTGTAGAGGGCGGAATTAAGGAACAAGCTCATCAAGTGTTCGCGAATTTGAAGGGTGTGCTGGAAGCGGCAGGCTCATCATTCGATCAAGTTGTGAAAGCGACGGTTTTTTTGAAGGATATGAATCAGTTTGCAGAACTAAATGAAATTTATGGTTCATACTTCGGAGATCATAAACCGGCTAGATCCACTGTCGAAGTGGCCAGATTACCCCGCGATGTTTTTGTCGAAATCGAGTTAATTGCTGTGATTTCTGTCGAAATTTAACAGTTACATTAAGATTGTATAAAATTATCGAAAATTTCAAAAAAAGAAGAAGGAATTTGCACGACGATGTGGAATATTACACCCAAGTCTCAGAGATGGAAAAAGGTGGTGAACACAAGTGCAAATTACAGATGTAAGACTCCGCCGGGTCAACTCCGAGGGGAGGATGAAGGCGATTGCTTCCATTACCATTGATAACGAGTTCGTCGTTCATGACATACGTGTCATCGACGGTAATAATGGGATGTTCGTGGCTATGCCAAGCAAACGAACACCGGATGGTGAATTCCGTGATATCGCTCATCCGATTTCTTCCACAACACGCGAGAAAATTCAAGCGGCTGTCCTAGCTGAATACGATCGCGCAGCGGTAGAAGAAGAGGTAATTGAAGAAGGCGCATAATTCAGATTATTGAGAGAGCCCTTGGGCTCTCTTTTCTTTTAGGTGGTAATGATGCTATATTTGGTGGAGAACTCATCGATTATACATATAGTAGTGTGTAACTATTTATATTAAAGGGGTTGGATGTTAGTTGAAACTCATGGGGATTGTACTGGCGGCAGGACAAGGAAAACGCATGAAATCGAAGCTGTACAAGGTGCTTCATCCGGTTGTAGGTAAGCCAATGGTGGAACACGTTGTGGACACGCTGCAGCATATAGAAGTAACAAGAACATTGGTCATTGTTGGATTCGGGGCGGAAGCCGTGAAGGGACATCTGGGAGATCGCGTGGAGTATGCTTTACAGGAACAGCAGTTGGGCACGGGGCATGCTGTTCTTCAAGCGAAGGATGCTCTTGCCGAAGAGGAAGGGATGACGGTTGTCATTTGCGGCGATACACCGCTGATATCGGAAGCCACCTTGACGAGCGCCATTGAGCTGCATGAGCTGTCTGGAGCGTCTGCGACAATTCTGACAGCAAAACTCGATGAGCCTTATGGTTATGGACGTATTATTCGCGGAGAAGACGGCCGAGTAGCAAGGATTGTAGAGCAGAAGGACAGTAGCAGCGAGGAAGCGGCAGTTCAGGAGATCAACACAGGTACTTATATTTTCGATAATCGGAAACTATTCAAGGCCTTAGCGTCAGTTACGAACAATAATACGCAAAATGAATACTATCTGACCGATGTTATTGGGATTATGACAGGAGCTGGAGAAGTTGTTCAAGGCTACTGTATGGAAGACAGTGCAGAGTCAATCGGTGTGAACGATCGTGTTGCACTTGCTGAAGCCGAGCGGTTGTTTAAAGCACGTATCAACCGTGAACACATGCTGAACGGGGTTACCATTGTAGATCCATCTAATACGTACATTGAAAAAGATGTTACCATCGGTATGGATACGGTGCTGCTGCCGGGCACTATTTTGCGGGGGCGCACGGTGATTGGGGAACAATGTACAATTGGACCGCATACGGAAATTATCGACTCGACGGTTAGAGATGAGGTTACGATTAAACAATCCGTCCTTCAGGAAGCCTATGTGGATAATGAAGCTAGCGTAGGGCCGTATGCTTATTTGAGACCTGGCGCTAATATTGGGAAGCAAGTGAAAATTGGCGACTTTGTTGAGATTAAGAATGCGACGCTAGGTGAGGGTTCGAAAGTTTCTCATTTAAGCTATGTAGGGGATGCGGTTGTTGGTACGAATGTGAACATCGGCTGCGGCGCCATTACCGTGAACTATGACGGATTCAATAAGAGTTTAACGGAGATTGGCGATGATGCCTTTGTGGGCAGTAATGTGAATTTGATTGCTCCTGTGAAAATTGGCAAGGGCGCTTATGTCGTTGCAGGCTCCACTATTACACATTCCGTAGATGATGGCGATCTAGCGATTGCCCGCGAGAGACAATCCAACAAGCCGGGCTATGCTGATAAAATTAGAGCGCGAGCAAAAGCGAAGAAGGAAAGTAAAAAGAACAAAGAGATTAGTGAGTAAATTCATCATCAAGGAACGGTAAATCTCACTTTGTGAGGATGAAATTGGATGGAACTTCTTGAGGTTGGGTAGGCTATGAACTAGCTGTTACCCACTTGGCACTGCTTATCCAAGCAAGCTTGCTGAGCAAAACCCTTAGGAGGTTCTTTTTCTTATGGCATTTTCATTAAAAGCGGAATCCCGCAAAGAAACAACGAAATCGGATATTAAGCAGCTGCGTATCCAAGGTAGAGTGCCTGCAGTTGTATATGGCGAAAAGATAGGCTCTGCGGTTATTACGGTTGATCAGAAAGAATTAGTAGCGCTGCTGCGCCAAAATCCTCATGCTATTATTGATTTGGATATGCCAGACGGCAGTGGCAAGCAACCAGTTATGATCAACGAGATCCAGCGAGACAAATTAAAACGGGAGCGGCTGCTCCATATCGATTTTCATCAAATTAATATGGATGAGCCAGTTAAAACGGTTGTCGCCTTGGAATTTATTGGTGAGGCTGAGGGGGCCAAAGAAGGAGGCATTGTTCAGATTCAGATGCATGAGCTGGAGATACGGTGTTTACCAAGTCAGATACCAAGCTCGATCAAGGTGGACATTTCGAACGTCGGACTCGGAGACAACATACTAGTAAACCAACTCTCCGTCCCTGCGGGGATTGAAGTGAAGTCTGAGTCTCATGATTTGGTGCTTACGGTTCTTGCACCTCAGAAAGAAATTGCTGTAGAAGAGCCAGCCAATAATGAAGAAAAGGTTGGACAAGCGGAAACATCGAACGAGGCTGCGACTGAAGAACAACCGGTATAGTCCAAACGCACGACAAGGAACCCTCACCGATATGTGGAGGGTATCCTTTATCCCTTTGATGTAAGCGCTTAATATCCGGGTCGCGAAAGAAAAACGTGCGTATTTCGGTTGTAGAACGTATTATTTACTTTGATAAAGTACAAGGTGTAGATTTCAATGAAGCCTATATCCTTATGTACATTTTGATAGTATACTTGGACGGGAATACAGGATTCAGCATGATCTTGAAAATGAAGATCAGTTGAAAGCTGTTGACCATTTAGATACATAGGACTGATTCACCCACAGCTTTAAATTTGATGGTTAGTTTCTCATATAGGTAAACAATAACCTCTAGATGATGGTTCCGCAAAGGATTTTTTAGTTTAACTTTAGGAGGATTTAGAAGAAGATGAAATGTTTTATTGGACTGGGTAATCCGGGAAAACAATATGAGATGAATCGACACAATGTTGGTTTCATGGCCATTGACCGTTTTGCTGCCAAATGGGGTATTACTTCTTTTCAAAATAAAAGTAAGGGGCTTCTAGGCGAAGGTGTGGTGAATGGTACGAAGGTGTATTTGCTTAAACCGATGACTTATATGAATCTTTCGGGGGAATCCATGCGAGCGTTCTTGGACTTTTATAAAGCGAAACTGGAAGACGTGACGATCGTTTATGATGATATGGATACATCATTCGGTCAAATTCGACTCCGTTATCAAGGCAGCCCTGGCGGTCACAATGGGATTAAATCCATTATTCAGCACGCTGGAACGCAAAGCTTCAATCGCATTCGAGTGGGTGTGAACAGGCCTGCGCCCGGCTATAATATTGCCGATTATGTCTTATCTAACTTTTCCAAAGACGAGATGAAGTCGATTGATGAAGTGCTTGATCTCACCTGCGAAGCCATGCTGTTCAGTCTGAGTGAGTCATTCGAAAAGACGATGGCCAAGTTCAATAAATAAGTGAAGCCACCCGCTTCAGACATATTGTATGTAAGTAGACTATTCGAAAATGACAATGGCACTTTCGGCTAATTTCTCCGAAGAATGGCCATACTAGGATGTAATCGAATAGTCGAAGGAGGCATACATTATGATTAAGTATATTTGCAGACATTGTCATACCTTTGTTGGGGAAATTAATCAAAGTTCGATCACGGAGCAGCAGTTAGGCTTCCATTTCTTGACCCCCGATGAGCGTAGAGATATAATATCGTATAACACGAATGGAGATGTTACGGTAAGGGTCGTTTGCGATTACTGTCGTGAGGCGTTAGATGCAAACCCAGAATTGTCCCTGCTGGCCAGTCCGTTGCAGTAAAATTGATGAAGATAAAGAGTTAATAGCCGAGGCAAGTGTGCCGAGGCTTCTTTTTGTGAGGGGAGTGTACTTGTTTGCAAGCTTTAATTCAAGCTTTTTCTACGGATAGCGACTTTCAAACGATCGTGACAGGCCTCAGGTCCGATATGAAAGAGCAGCTCGTTGCCGGACTTACCGGTTCCTCCAGGCAAGTCATGATTGCCACTCTTGCCCGTGAGTTAGAGCGTCCGTTGTTCATTGTTACTCACAATATGTTCGCCGCTCAGAAAATAGCGGAGGATTTACTAGAATGTCTATCACCTGGTAAAGTGCTGCTCTACCCATCTCAAGAGCTTTTGACGACAGAAGAAGCGGCTTCCAGCCCTGAGATGCTAGCGCAGCGTATTGACGTTCTCACCAAGCTTGCTGGCGGCTTCCGTGGAGTTGTTATTGCCCCTTTTGCTGGTGTGCGACGACTGCTTCCGCTTAAGCAAGTATTCGAAGAAGCCCGCGTTACGGTCAACGTAGGGGATACTGTGCAGTTGGATGAGCTCCTAGCTACTTTATCCAGTCTGGGTTACGAGCGTGTGGAGCGGGTTGAGACCAAAGGTGAAATGAGTGTACGCGGCGGAATTCTGGATTTATTCCCACTAACGTCAGAGAACGCCATTCGGATTGAGTTGTTCGATGTCGAAGTCGACTCTATTCGTACTTTCGATGTAAGTGACCAACGTTCAATTGATAAATTAAACGCAATCACGATTCCTCCGTGTCGCGAGATTCAAGCGGATAGAAAGCGGTTACAATCGGCCGCCCAGCATGCCTATGAGCTGCTTCAAGATCAGTTGGAGAAAATGACGGACCGATCAGCCAAAGACAAGCTGCTCGAAGGCATCGGACATGATATTGAACTGCTTCGTGAAGGGCAGACGTTCCCTGGTATTTATAAATATATTTCGCTTTTATATACGGAAAGACAGACCCTCATGGACTACATGCCTAAGGATACTGTGCTGATCATCGACGAACCGGCTCGATTGCTGGAGACAGCAAAGCAGCTAGAACGCGACGAGGCAGAGTGGATGATGCATGCGCTGACAGAGGGGAAGAGCTTGCCGGCTTTTGTGCTGTCCAAATCGTATGAATCTCTGCTGCATCGCAGGCCTTTCCCGACCTTATATGTATCGTTATTTCTACGACAAGTGGCAGGAATTCAACCGCAAAATATCGTAAACTTCGTTTGCCGCGTCATGCAAAACTTCCACGGTCAAATGAATCTCCTCAAAGCGGAGATGGAACGCTGGAAGAAAAATGGAAGCAATGTCATTTTGCTGGCTAATGGAGAGGACCGCGCTGAACGTGTTCGTCGGGTGCTGCAGGACTACCAAATTGACGTTCCCGAAATCGTAGATGGCAATCTGCAAACTGGGTTTGAAATGCCTTCGATTCATTTGGTTGTTATCACGGAAGGCGAAATTTTCACACAGAAACAGCGTAAAGCGCGTAAGGTTGAGAAGAAGCTGGAGAACGCTGAGCGAATCAAAAGCTATCAAGAGCTTAAGGTCGGCGACTACGTTGTACACGTGAATCATGGGATCGGGAAGTATGTTGGGATCGGAACATTGGAAGTTGGCGGTATTCATAAGGATTACCTCCACATCATGTACGCTGGCGGCGATAAGCTGTCTGTACCGATTGACCAGATTGATTTGATTCAGAAATATGTAGGTTCTGAAGAGAAGGAACCGAAGGTTTATAAGCTCGGAGGCGCTGACTGGGCTAGAGTGAAGAGCAAGGCGCGGGCATCTGTTAAGGATATTGCCGATGAGCTGATCAAGCTCTATGCAGAGCGCCAAGCTGCAACTGGCTACGGATTCAGTAAAGACAGCTCTTATCAAAATGAATTCGAAGCGATGTTCCCTTACGATGAAACGCGGGATCAGCTTCGCGCGATCGAAGAAATTAAGGGGGACATGGAGAAAGCGCGTCCGATGGACCGTTTGCTCTGCGGCGACGTAGGCTACGGGAAGACGGAAGTTGCGGTACGCGCGGCCTTCAAGGCAGCGATTGACGGCAAACAGGTTGCTGTTTTGGTGCCGACGACGATTTTGGCTCAGCAGCATTACGAGACGTTCCGTGAGCGGTTCTCAGGCTATCCTTTTAATGTAAAAGTGTTAAGTCGTTTCCGCTCCAAGAAGGAGCAGACCGAAGTAATGAAAGGTGTCAAGAAAGGGACCGTTGACGTCGTTATTGGTACCCACCGCCTATTATCGCAGGACGTGCAGTTTAAAGATCTTGGACTCCTTATCGTCGATGAGGAGCAGCGTTTTGGCGTGTCCCACAAAGAGAAGCTGAAACGGCTCAAGACGAATGTGGACGTGCTCACACTGACGGCAACACCGATTCCGAGGACGTTACACATGTCCATGTTAGGTGTTCGTGATTTATCGGTCATCGAGACTCCGCCGGAAAATAGGTTCCCTGTCCAAACCTATGTGGTCGAGTACGGGCCAACGCTGGTTCGAGAGGCGATTGAGCGGGAATTAGCGCGTGAAGGTCAAGTGTATTATTTATATAACCGTGTACAAGGTATCACTCAGATCGCTGATCAAATTTCCATGATGATTCCGGATGCTCGCGTTACCGTGGCACATGGACAAATGGGCGAGCAGGAGCTGGAGAAGACGATCCTTGATTTCCTCGATGGCGAATACGATGTGCTAGTAAGCACGAGTATTATCGAGACGGGTGTCGATATTCCGAATGTTAACACACTGATTGTTCACGATGCGGATAAAATGGGGCTGTCCCAGCTGTATCAGCTGCGTGGACGAGTAGGACGATCTAATCGCGTAGCGTATGCTTACTTCACGTATCAACGGGATAAAGTGCTTACGGAAGTGGCGGAGAAACGCCTCCAAGCGATTAAAGAGTTTACAGAACTTGGATCAGGCTTTAAAATTGCGATGAGGGATTTATCGATTCGTGGCGCTGGCAACTTGCTTGGCGCTGAGCAGCATGGTTTCATTGCATCTGTCGGATTTGATTTGTACTCCCAAATGCTAGCGGAAGAAATTGCAAAGCTGAAACTAGAAATAGATGGGGAAGCCGTCATTCCAGAGCCGGAATGGAATACTTCCATCGATATACAATTGGATGCGTATTTACCATCCGACTACATCTACGACAGCATGCAAAAAATCGAAATTTACAAAAAAGTGGCCGCCATTCGAACGTTGGAAGAAGCCGCGGATCTGCATGATGAGCTAGTTGATCGCTTCGGTGATCTGCCGCAGGCCGTGTTCAACTTACTGTCAGTGGCTCGTTTGAAAGCATACGGTTCGGAGTACCGGATTGAAACGATCAGCCAAAAAGGGGATGATTACCTAATCAAGGTGCATATTGACCAGAATGGCAGGCTGGAAGGGCAGAAGCTTATTGCATTGTCCAAAGGCTTTGATGGTCGTATCAAGTTGAACGCGGACCCGCAGCTTCATATCGTTATTCGATGTAAAGGCATGAAACCAGAAGCTTCCATCGAATTGGTGGAGAAGTTTCTGGTACAATATAAGGATGTTCTGAAAACGAAAGGGGAATTACAGGATGTTGCCAAATGATACTAATACACAACGACGTTTTTCGAGAAAATGGATTTTAAGCATGGTAGCATTGCTCCTTGCATTTTCAGTCTTAAGCGCATGTGGAAGTAAAAAGGAAGGTGCAGCGACGGCTTCACCTTCAACTTCACCTTCTGCTACTGCAGCAACTGCCGGTAATCCGAGTGATGTGATTGCTACGTATAAAGAGGGCGGTAAAATTACACGCGGAGAGTTTAACTCTTTCATCAGTGTGAACAAAATGTTCTCACCGCAGCTGGCGCAATTCATGACAGACCCAGCTTTTCAACAAGATATGTTGAAGCAAATGGTAACTTTCCGTGTGCTGTCGGCTAAAGCGGATGATAAAGTGAAAGCTGATGCTGACAAACAAGTGACAGAACAAATGAAAGCCATCACGGATTACTTCGGTAAGCAAGAAGGCGGAATGGACAAGCAGTTAAAAGACAATGGTATCGAGCTTAAAGATATCGAGTCATTAATGAAAATGAGCTTCTATACGATGGGCAGCATGGAGAGCAAAATCACTGATCAAGCTGTTCAGGATGCCTACAAAGAACAAGCAGCTACTCATGCTTTTGATATTGCAACAGTTAGCCACATTCTGATCTCCTTGAAGGATGCGGCTACACAAAAAGATTTACGTACTAAAGATGAAGCTTTGGCAAGAGCCAAAGAAGTGAAAGGGAAACTGGATAAAGGCGGCGATTTCGCAGCACTTGCGAAAGAATATTCCGACGATCCAGGCTCCAAAGATGCTGGCGGTACGTATAAAGATGCAGACATCAATCAATGGGTGCCTGAATTCAAGCAAGCAGCTAGTACGCTTCCTTTGAACACAATCAGTGATCCGGTTGAATCCTCTTTTGGTTACCACGTGATGAAAGTAGAGTCCAGAAGCACGAAGCCACTGGATGATACGCTCAAAACACAAATCAAATCTCAGCTTGCGGAGAAATCCCTGTCTGAATTTGCGGAGAAAGAATATCCGAACTTGATTCAAACCAACAATCTGCCGAAACCGGAAGCGAGCCCAGCTCCAGCATCAAGTCCTGCTGCAAGTCCGGCAGCAAGCCCGGCGGCTAGTCCAGCTGCAAAGTAAGAACTTACCAGGATGTCCGATAACGGGCATCCTGTTTTTATTTGTTATTTTTGGACATGATAATCGCAGCAGGATGCAAAGCTAAATAAAGTAAATTCCGAAGAAAAGCGTCTGCATAGAAGAATGGGAAGTGAAGAATACTATGGATAGAATTCGAGTTCCCACCAAATCCCGATCTAGCATACAAGATTTCATGCTCCTGTCGTATCTAATTACTGAGCGGAAAGTGAGGCATCTAGAGGTATGAAAGCAACTGGAATTGTCCGTCGGATAGATGATTTAGGGAGAGTTGTGATTCCCAAGGAAATACGACGCACACTACGCATTCGCGAAGGTGACCCTTTGGAAATTTTCGTGGATCGAGATGGTGAAGTGATTCTTAAGAAGTATTCACCTATTGGTGAACTTGGTGATTTTGCCAAGGAGTATGCAGAATCATTATTTGAAAGCACAAGTCATGTGGCCCTGATCTCAGATCGAGACAACATTATTGCGATGGCTGGGGGGTCCAAGAAAGACTATTTCGAAAAGTCGGTTGGATCGATTGTTGAATCCTGTATGGAAAATCGTAAAGCAATCCTGGAAAGCGGCAGTGGACAATTTGAGCTTATTAAGGATACCAATGAAACGTTTTCTTCATTCGTGGCTGCTCCGATCGTAGCCGGCGGTGACCCTATTGGATGTGTCATTTTGCTCTCCAAAGATGAGAATGTGAAAATGGGGAATATGGAAGTTAAGATGGTGGAGACAGCGGCTGGATTTTTGGCAAAGCAGATGGAGCAATGAAAGAAAAATAAGACATAAAGGCTTCCTTACCGAGATGCCCCGCATCTGTAAGTGAAGCTTTTTTTGTCTGCCATGACGGATTTCGTTATAATATGTCTATATGTATGAAGTCAGGGTAGAGGAGAAGTAGGATGGGGGACGACGACAAGGGGCATCAAGGTCATAAAGAGGAGCTCCAGAGGAATGTCGGTAAACAGGGTGCCAAGCTGTTAAGAGGTGCTGCTCTACTTGGGGCTGCCGCGATTCTCTCTAAACTATTGGGAACACTGCAGAAGATTCCGCTGCAAAATGTTGCCGGTGATACGGCTTTTGGTATTTATAATGCGGTTTATCCGCTCTATATTCTGATTTTGTTTGCGGCTACTGCCGGATTTCCGGTTGCTGTATCCAAGTTCGTAGCCGAGCGAGCGATGGAAGGTGATCATCAAGGGGCTAGACGTATTGTCCATGTCTCTACAGCGATATTAATGGGCACGGGTTTTGTCGTGTTTGTTCTGTTGTACTTTGGAGCTAGTGAGATTGCCAGCTGGATTGGCATTAGCCAGACAGAAAAGGCGATCCGAAGTGTATCCTTCGCGCTGCTGCTATCCCCGATGCTTGCGGTCCTGCGCGGTTATTTTCAAGGGTATCAAAATATGGTGCCGACGGCTGTTTCACAAGTGATTGAGCAGCTTATAAGAGTGATCACCATGGTAGCACTGCTGCTCTATATGGTGGCATTAGCTTATGACGAGGAGTGGATTGCTGCAGGGGCTACGTTTGGCTCTGTGACAGGTGCTGCGGCTGGGCTATTGGTGATGTATGTTTATTGGCGGAAGGCGATGAGACGGGAGCGGGAGTCTGGAGAGAATGAGGATGACCGGAGGCAGTCTGGGGATGTAGAGGGACGAGGGCAGGGAGCAAAGAGTGAAGATGACTGGAGGCAGTTTAAGGATACAGAGGGACAGAGACAGGATGTAATGAGTGAAGGTCATAGGCTGCTGTCGAAGGTGCGAAATTGGCAGGTGCCAGATGATGGAAATCGAAAGGAAGATGTTTTGCCGCGCAAAGAGCTCTCCTCCTGGGAGTGGGCAAAACGCATTACGGCTTATGCGATTCCCGTTTGTTTGGGTGCCATCGTGGTTCCACTGCTCACGCTTGTCGACACGTTTACCATGCCGCGTCTTCTCGAGACTGCGCAAGGGAGCGAGGGGGAGGCTATGCGGCAGTTCGGGCTTTATAACCGAGGGCTTCCTCTCGTTCAGCTTGTTGTCATGATTGCTTCCTCTATGTCCGCTGTGCTAGTTCCTGCTCTTGCAGAAGCCAAGGCAAGAAGACAGGACGATCTTATCCGCTTTAGGGCTGAGATGGCGATAAGGCTCTCCTGGCTCATCGGGCTCGGAGCCTCGTTCGGACTTGCCTTTGCAGCTGTGCCTATTAACGTGATGTTATACAAAAGCGATGAGGCCAGCTGGACGATGGCCGTGCTTGCCTTCACGGCCTTGTTTAGTACGCTGAACGCAGTCTCGGCCAGCGTTCTCCAGGGCGCCGGCGCGATCCGCACGCCGGTGAAGGCCCTGCTCGTTGCCATCGTGCTGAAAGCACTCGGCAACGTGGTGTTGATGCCCCGCTGGGGCATCGACGGCGCCGCGCTCAGCGCGGTGATCGCCTATGCCGCTGCGGCGGGGCTGAATCTGGTGCAGCTGCGCCGCTGCACCGGGGCGCGCTTCGCGCTGCGGCCGTACGCCGTCAGTCCCACGCTTGCCGTGGGGCTGATGGGCGGCTGCCTCGCAGCGCTGCAGCTGTTGGCCATGCCTGCTGCGGCGGCATGGCACGTGCCTGAGCGATTGAGCGCTAGCGCAATCGCCTTGGTATGCGTAGTCGGCGGCGCAGCCGTCTACGCGCTGGCGCTGCTGCGCAGCGGCAGCATCAGCCACGAGGAGCTGCGGCTGATGCCGGAGCTGGACCGGAAGCTGGCGCCGGTCCTGGCGAAGCTAGGGGCGGCTAAGACATCCGCCGCCCCCCGCCCTCGCGACCATGGCTAATGGCTTCTTATTAGGTTAATAAGCTCTAATAAGCTGCAAAAACTGCAGTAAAATCAACGCTACTTCGTAGTTTTTCGTCAATTTGCTGCATTTCCTACAGTTAAATGTCATCCAAACAGCCGAATCAGCTGATTTCCTTTAAATTAGCTGCACATTATACAGTAAAACTCGCTAGATAGTGCTTCTGAGCTCGAATTACCTGCACTTTCTGCAGCAAGCGTCAGTAGGATGGGGAACAGGTGTTGTAACTCTGGATAGGGTTCTGAGCTCGCGCCGATTAGTATAGAAATTTTTGCATTATCTATAGTCCCATCGTTACATAGCAGTTAACCAACAATCAGGAGGTGTTTCCTACATGTCAACAACGAACCCGCAAATAACCGTCCTCGGACTCGGCACGGGGGACGAAGACCAGCTCACACTAGGTGTCTGGAAAAAGCTGCAGCTGGCTGCCAAGGAGCAAGCTGATCTATACCTGCGAACGCTAGATCATCCTATGGTTCAGATGCTGGATACGAATCAGATTCCTTACCAAACGTTCGACGAGAATTACCTAGCGCATCAAACCTTTGAACAAGTGTACGAATCGATCGCAGAGGCGCTCATCCAATCCGCCAAGACGCAATCTTCCGAGGTTATTTATGCAGTGCCAGGCCATCCGATGGTGGCGGAATATACGGTACAGCTTCTGAAACAACGTTGCCCATCCGAGGGCATCTCGCTCCAAATCATCGGTGGGGAGAGCTTTCTGGATCAAGCGTTTCTACGTTTTGGTTTTGACCCGATTGATGGCTTTCAATTGCTTGACGCGACCAGCCTGAGCCGTTATACGCTTAATCCGCAGCTTCATACGGTTATTGGACAAGTGTATGATAGCCTTACGGCATCGGATCTTAAGATCAGCCTTATGGAGGCTTACCCTGATGATTATCGTGTCGTTGTCGGTCATTCCTTAGGTGTAACGGGCGAGGAGCAAATGATCGAAGTGCCTCTACATGAGTTGGATCATGTCAAAGGTTACGGCAATTTGTCTCTCGTTTGGGTGCCGCGGAGCGAGCAGGATGAGCTGTATTACCGCACTTTTGGCCGATTGCATGAAATTGTTCAAATCCTGCGCAGCCCGGAAGGCTGCCCTTGGGATCGTGAGCAAACGCATGCCAGTCTGCGCAAAAATCTTATCGAGGAAGCGTACGAGGTTCTTGAAACGATAGATGAGGACGATCCGGAGCACATGTGTGAGGAGCTCGGTGATTTGCTTTTACAAGTGATGCTGCATGCGCAGATGGAAGAGGAAATTGGCACGTTCACCGTGTATGATGTCATCGCCACGTTGAATGAGAAACTCATCCGCCGTCACCCCCATGTATTCGGTGAGAACAAGGCTGAGGATGCAGACGAAGCTCTCGTGAACTGGAATGCCATGAAGACGGAGGAGAAGCGTAAGAAGGGCATTGACGTTACGAAGCAATCCGTTCTGGACGGAGTGCCACGCGAGCTGCCAGGCCTCATGAAGGCGCTGAAGCTTCAGAAGAAGGCCGCTACAGTTGGTTTTGATTGGTCAGAGCTGGATGATGTCCTGAATAAGGTGGATGAAGAGTTAACTGAGCTTCGCGAAGCCATCGCTAATCCATCCGAAGCAGGGGCTCAAGATCGGCTCGAGGAGCTGGGCGACGTTCTTTTCTCTATCGTCAATGTTGCTAGATTCTTGAAGGTTGATCCAGAAGAGGCGATTGCGCACACGAACCGCAAATTCGTTAAGAGATTTTCGTATATCGAAGATCAATTACGTTTAAAAGGGCTTTCTTTTGAACAAACTGAATTATCAGAGATGGAAAATTTATGGCAGGAAGCAAAAAAAGTTGCAAAACTTGGCCAGCATTAGAAGGATTTTGCCGAAAAAAGCAGAATACTAAGTTTGGTGTAAGGTTGAATATGGAAATCTAATATAGGGATCTTTGAACAATAGTTTAAAGTCTCTCAGCTTTGCAAAATGGGTACATAATAGAAGACTAGATCTTCAAACATTTTTGGGAGGTAAGTAAACCACATGAACAAAACAGATTTGATCAACAACATTGCAGAAAAAAGCGGACTTACTAAGAAAGACGTTGAAGTCGTACTTAACGGATTCCTTGGTGAAGTAACGGACGCTCTTTCATCCGGAGATAAAGTTCAACTAATCGGTTTCGGAACATTCGAAACTCGCAAACGCTCTGGTCGTACAGGCCGTAACCCACAAACAGGAAACCCAATCGTGATCGCGGAATCCAATGTTCCTGCATTCAAAGCGGGTAACAAGCTTAAAGACGCTGTAAAATAATGCGTATCGATAAGTTTCTCAAAGTATCTCGTCTCATCAAACGACGCACCGTGGCGAAGGACGTGTCCGATCAAGGGCGTGTCTGGATTAACGGTAGAGATGCCAAAGCGAGTACACACGTGAAAGTCGGAGATGAGCTCTCTATCCAATTCGGACAGAAAAAGGTGACAATTCGAGTGGAAGTTCTTTCGGAGTCGACCCGCAAGGAAGACGCTGCTCAGATGTACACGCTGCTGAAGGAAGAAGCTTTTCAATCCGAATAACACGATAAGTTGTGAAATAGCCTGAGATTCCTGAATAGGAGTCTTGGGCTATTTTTATATTTGAATGACAGCTAATGCATGGTTCTAAAAGAGGACATCCTCCCATATCGTAATGATAGATGAAGGAGGGGTACAGGCCATGATTGAACCCGTGAAAAACACGAATAAGCGTCAAGAAATCAAAATGCTGAATCGCAAGCTCTTGGAGATCTCCGGAGTTTTGAACGTAGAAAGCTTTGACAGTGAAGAGTTCCTCCTTGAAACGGAGATGGGCTACTTGATGATTAAAGGACAGAATTTGCACATCAAGAACTTAAGTTTGGAACAAGGGTTGGTCGCCATAGAAGGAATTATTCACGAATTAGCTTATGTGGATGGAAATACCCAGGAGAAATCCAAGGGGTTCCTTGGTAAGTTATTTAAGTGACCCTTAACGTTCAGTTCCATACGATCTTCATGATGTTCCTGAGCGGAATCGCCATAGGTGCGATCTTCGATGTGTTTCGTGTGCTCTCTGGCAAGCTGAGAATGCCGCGCTGGACGATTCCGTTCATTGATATGGTTTATTGGATTGTGGCGACAATCCTCGTGTTCCGTCTGCTCATTTACAGTAATGAAGGACAAGTTCGAATATTTATTTTTCTGGGGATGGGTATCGGTATTTGTTTTTATTTTGCCTTCCTCAGCACTTGGGTCATCCGTCTTACGCTGCTTCTCGTTCGAATTACGATAGCTATTTACCGTTTCATTGCAAAAACAGTCGAATTGGTTCTCATTAAACCGATTATTGGCTTATATCGTCTAACTGTGATAATTTTAGGCTTTTTGCTAGCTGTAGCTATATTCCTTTATAGAATTGTGCTACAATTGCTTTATCCTGTGTGGAGATTACTCCTTTGGATGACTCGGCCTGTGCATAAATATTTGGTTATCCCTGTTTGGTTGAAGAAACTTAAGGGTAATATCCTATTGATCTTACGCAGGTTATTCTCAAAGTAGGAGGCATTCCTATTCATGCATGCTAAAGCAACCGTTCCAACCAAGCGCAGCAACAGTATAGGCTCGAAACGAAGACTGCGTTTTCTAATGATTTTTGTCCTATGTTTTATGAGCTGGGCTGCTGTGAACATCTGGGGGCAGTTCGCTAAGCTGCAAGAGAAGAGTAGTGTCGTAGCGAACATGGAGCAGCAGCTTGTTGAGGCCAAGAAACTCAAAGAGCAAACAACGAAAGAAATCGCTCGACTTCATAATGACGAATATTTGGATCAAATTATTCGCCGAGATTTTCATTATAGTAAAACCGGAGAGACGCCACTGAGTGTCTCAAAGTCGCAATAAAAATCAACAAGAAGAAGAGGCTGTTGCCGTGTTGACCGTGGTTTCTGCATCGGTTATAATCGGCGTAGCCAGTGTTTTCAACATTTTAAGGGAGGAACATTTTACTTTATGGCAATTGAAGTTGGCACCAAGTTAGAGGGTAGAGTGACGGGGATTACTCACTTTGGAGCATTCGTCGAGCTTGCTGAAGGAGTTACCGGTCTTGTTCACATTTCGGAGATCGCGGACAATTATGTGAAAGACGTTAATGACCATTTAAAGCTGGATGACAAAGTATTGGTCAAAGTGATTAACGTGGACAAGGATGGCAAGATCGGACTGTCGATCAAGCAAACGGTTGACAAGCCAGTTGAGGAAAGACCAGCTCGTCCTGAACGTACAGGTGGCAGCAGCTATCAAGGACGTCCAAGTGGAGATCGTCCAGGAGGCTACCAAGGTGGTCGTCCAAGTAGCGGTGGAGAACGTAGTGGTCCTCCAAGTGGTGGTCCCGGTGGTGGCGGTCGTCCAGGTGGCGGCGGTGGCTTCAATCGAGGCGGCGGCGGTGGTGGTCGCGGCGGTTTTAACAAGCAGCAAGGCGGAGCTAGACCGTTTTCGTTCGAAGATAAAGTATCTCGGTTCCTTAAAGATAGTGAAGAGCGGATTTCGTCTTTGAAAAAGAACACCGAGTCCAAACGCGGTGGCCGAGGCGGAAGAAGAGACTAATAGATGCAATAACGAACCACATTCGCTTAGGCGAGTGTGGTTTTTTTTGTATTCAGGGGTAAGTGAAGATTAGCCCTATTTGGGATGACATGCCTCATCATTCGATAAGGAGCTATGCCTTTCGCAAATGGTAAGCCTTAGCAGCTTCGTGAGGGGAGATTGGCTGTATTGGTTCAACTGGCAACCTCAAGTATTTTTTTATCCAAGGTCAAATAATTAAAAAAACGTAAAGAACAATCGACATGGAATTACGGGTATCTCCCCCATACGCAGTGCGAAAGTTCGAGGCAATCAGACTTTTGGAAACGTTTTCTACATGGTAAAACGAGGCTAGGCAAGGGCTGAGGCATGGTGACAAAGCAAACGCGGCTTGTCGGAAATTTCTTTGAATCTATCAACTCATTCTGACAAACTTTCTGCTAGATTGTCTCTATACTAGAGAAACAAATAAGGAAAGAAATGGATGGTGTTCGAAAACATGCAGAGAAGAAGCTTAAGCACAGTGATTGGTGGCGGTTGGTCGGGATTATGGCAGAAAGCGAAAGCGAGCGCACACAGCGCAGCCGTGGAAAATCGATTCGTACAAGCCTTTGTAGCTAAGAAGTGGTCTCTACTGCTCATCGTGATGGCTTTCTTACTTGGACGTGCGATGATTTTGGAACAGCTATCTCCATTTGCTCTAGCGTTCATTGCGGTGATTTATTTTACAAGGAGAGATATTTTACACTGGGTAGGTGTTGCCGCATTTGCCGGAAGCTTACTTTCACTAAGTTCGAATACAGGTTATCTAGTTACGGAAATCATCGTGTTCTTGCTCATCCAAAAAGCTTTAGAGAAATTTGAGCGCTCCGACCTTTCATTAGCACCATTGTTAGTATTCAGCTCGACCTTGCTGGTTCAGCTCTTTGCGGAGCTGGTAGTCTCGAACCTAACTTGGTATACACTCATGATGGTCTCCGTTGAGGCACTGCTAAGTCTAGTGTTGACTCTAATTTTTATTCAAGCTATACCTGTATTTACGCTTACGCGAAAGAACTACCATTTGAAACATGAAGAAATTATTTGTCTGATTATCTTATTGGCTTCTGTGATGACAGGGACGGTAAGCTGGGTTGTTGGTCCAATTACTGTAGAGCATGTGCTGTCCCGGTATCTAATTCTATTATTTGCGCTGGTGGGAGGAGCGCCTTTCGGAGCTTCGGTAGGTGTCATTACAGGATTAATCCTAAGTCTTGCGAATAGCAATGCGGTTTATCAAATGAGTTTACTCGCTTTCTCGGGGATGTTAGCAGGGCTTCTCAGGGATGGTAATCGATTAGCTGTTGCTTTCGGAATGCTGCTTGGGTCATCGATACTTGCTTTCTATATGGGAACGGGGACTGATGTGATCAACTCCACATGGGAGTCGCTTGCAGCTGTTGCACTCTTCCTGTTGACACCTAGGAGTCTGATTCTGATTCTTGCCAAATATGTGCCCGGCACGCAGGAAAATCTGAAATCCCAACAGGACTATGCGAAGCGGGTTCGCGATGTTACAGCAGGACGTGTGGAACAGTTCTCTGAAGTGTTCCGCCAGCTGGCGCGCAGTTTTAAGCAGTTGACGACCGATGATGCGGTGAGCCGAAAGGAGGAGGAAGTTGGACATTTCATGAATGCGGTTGCGCAGAAGGCTTGTGATTCCTGCTGGAAGAAGAGCCAGTGCTGGGATCAAAAGTTTTATCAAACCTATACGTATATGACCGATATGATGACCCAAATTGAGATGAAGGAGAATATGACGAAGAAGAATATTCCACCGGAATGGAGGAAGGTATGTATTCGCACGGATCAAGTGCTGGATGTGATGAAGCAGCAGTATGGCTTGTACAAGAATGATTTGCATTGGAAAAAGCAGATTATGGATAGCCGGCATCTCGTAGCTGATCAGCTTTCGGGTGTGTCCCAAGTGATGGAGGACTTGGCCAAGGAGATTAAACGGGAAGGACAGGAGCTGTTCCTTCAAGAAGAACAAATTCGTAATGCCCTGGAGGAGCTGGGCTTATCCATCCATACCATTGACATCATTTCCTTGGATGAAGGAAATATCGAGATTGAGATCATTCATCAATACACGAAGGGCTTCGATGAATGCCGGAAAATCATTGCGCCGCTCTTGAGTGAAATAATCGGCGAGAACGTCGCCGTCATGCGTGAGGAGATGCATTCGCGCGGCGAGGGTTACAGCACGGTCGTATTCGGCTCCGCCAAGGAATACGAGGTTGAGACCGGGGTCGCCGGCGCAGCCAAAGGGGGCGACCTCTTCTCAGGCGACAGCTTCTCCACGGTGGAGCTGGGCAATGGCAAGTATGCCGTGGCGCTTAGCGACGGCATGGGCAACGGCGAGCGCGCGCGTGCGGAGAGCCAGACGGCTCTGAGCATCCTGCAGCAGCTGCTGCAGTCAGGCATGGACGAGAAGCTGGCGATCAAGTCGCTGAACTCGGTGTTGATGCTGCGCTCTTCGGACGAGATGTACGCGACCGTAGATATGGCCTTGATCGACATGTACAGCGCGAACACAACGTTCATGAAGATTGGTTCCACCCCCAGCTTCATTAAGCGCGGGACGGAAGTGATTTCGATATCGGCTAATAATCTGCCGGTCGGTATCCTGAGCGAGATTGATGTTGATCTAGTCTCGATTCCGCTCCAATCGGGTGATATCCTTGTCATGATGACAGACGGTATCTACGATGCACCGGGACATGCAGTAAACAAAGAGATGTGGATGAAACGGATGATTCAGGAAATTGATACGACGATGCCGCAGGATTTTGCGGACTGTTTATTAGAAAGGATTTTCCGCCACCATCATGGCGAAATTCAAGATGATATGACCGTCGTTGTGGCGCGAGTTGAGAAGAGGCAGCCAGAGTGGGCCACATTCCGCTGGCCAGGAATTACGCGAATGGAGCGTCCTAAGACGGTTAGTTAATGGAGATATAGAAGCCATAACAGCTCATTTGCTGTTATGGCTTTTTATGACGATTTGGTCAACATCTTCAAGTTAGCTTACTATTTTCCGATATATAGCATATCTGGATTCCGCCTATTGTTGCAAATGCCGTTCGGATGGTATTGTGCTAAATAGTCATAGACGGATCAACTATTTATACGGAGAAGGCTTACATATAGAGAGCACACCGAGCTTAGTAACTTAGATATCGATTCGGATGTCGAGAAGAGGTGATGAGTTGAGAGTTTTATTGGTTGATGATGAACCTCTAGCATTAAGAAATATGGAGAAACTGCTAGGCAATCATGAAGATATTGAAGTTGTTTCCGCTTTAGTGGATCCCAGAGAAGCATTGATCATGGCCCAGCAAGAGCAAGTGGATGCTATCTTCCTGGACTTAGAAATGCCAGAGATTGGTGGCATGGAACTAGCTGAACAGTTATATACACTGCTGCCTGACGTGCGGATCGTTTTTGTGACCGCGTTTCACCAGTATGCTGTGGAGGCTTTTGAACTGAATGCGCTGGACTATCTGCTAAAACCTGTATTTGCTGGCCGTTTGAACAAAACGCTAGATAGGCTGCGCAAAATAATTGTCCCTGGGCATTCCCATAAGATAATAATGAATGCTGTGCAGATCTGCTGTTTCCAATCCCTTCACTGGATCAATGGTGATGAAGGGATACGTTCCTTCTCATGGCGGACAAGCAAGACACAAGAATTGTTTACATTCCTGCTTCATCAACGTCGAGGACCGGTCGTTCGCAAGGAGTTTCTCATGGAACTGCTATGGCCTGATCTGGATCCGAACCGCGCTGCTGTGCTGCTACATACGACTGTATATCAAATTCGAAAGATGCTTAAAGATCTAGGACTAACTATTCAAGTAATCTACGAAAAAGAGGGTTACCGTTTAGAACTCGACAATATTCTTGTGGATGTTGATGGATGGGAACAAGAGCTTCAACAAGCGCCTGAGATGAATTTGTCTACCGTGGGTACCTACAAAAATTTGCTTGCTATTTACAAAGGAGACTATTTGGCCGAATTGGAGTTTCAATGGGCGGAAGCCGAGCGGGAACGCTTGCGGCTCATTAGGTGGAAGTATCTTCGAAGATTTGCAAATTTCTGCCTGGATCAAGGGCTTTTAACGGAAGCTGGAGACATGTTTCAGCAGATGAGAGATCATTATCCACTCGTCGAAGACGGCTATTTTGGTCTCATGCGGGTGCATCTTATGCTTAGCAATTTTGCCGAAATTAAACAGCAGTTTGAGATGCTGCGCAATCGTCTTGATGAGGAGCTTGCTATATCCCCGAGTTCATCTATCACGCAATGGTTTAACGAGACTTTTAAAACAAATAATTAAATTGACTTCAATGGTAGATATGATATGATACGCATATATTCTAGTAACTTTTGAAAAAGGCAAACCTGTCGAAAGGCAGGGACGCAAAGCCACGAGTCTAAAGCACTTTGCTATGATCGTCGGGCCGCCAGGAGGTAGCATAAGCATTCTATCCTCTTTTGGCTTCATTACAAAGGAGGTTTTTTTGTGTATTCAAAATTTAGAATGGCTATCGCCCTATTGACCATGGTCCTGTTTCTTGTAACAACAAATGTAAATGCTGAAACGGCATATGCGAGTTCCTCTAATTTACAAGCTGGTAATTTGACAGAATTAGAAGAAACGCTCCAAAGTGAGCTCGCCAAAAAGCCGGAATCCATTATCATTACTTATACATCCAGGGAGTCGAAAGACTCGGCTAGTTACATTCAAGGTATTAAGAATGCTATATCTCATACGCAATCAAGTTTAGAAGAGGAATTGTTTTGGAACATGAAGAGCCTTTCATACAAAATGAAGGGGAGTATTGGCAACATCACAATCACGTTAAAGCCCGAATACCTTACGACCATTGAACAGGATAATTTCGTAAATAAGGAAATCGATCGTATTCTGGGTGAAATCCTGACAACTGAGATGACCCCATTTGAAAAGGAAGCGGCGATTCACGATTATGTGGTTTCGCATACCTCTTATGAGGATTTAGATGAAATTGGACATACAGCCTATTCGGCACTGTACAACAAAAAAGCCGTATGCCAAGGCTACGCTATCTTAACGAATTTGCTTCTCAAAAAAGTCGGCATTGACAGTAAACTAGTAGTAGGGTATTTAAATGACGATCCTGCACAGTCACACATGTGGAATGTAGTGAACATTGAGGATAACTGGCATATGTTGGATACCGTATTCGATGATCCTGCGCCCGATAAACCAGGAGTTCAGTCAACGGACTACTTCAACATAACAAATGAATCTCTCCTGAGCTTGGGTCATACATGGGTGGAAAGTGACTATCCAGTCGCAGATAAGCTTTATATAAAATAAGTAAAAGGGACCTGTCCAGGGTCCCTATTTTTTCATGGCATGGATAACTAAACGGGTGTCATCTGTTTCATTACTGCATGTCACCAGTGTGAGAATTTCATCTTCTTTTCGCGGAATGACAGTAGTCTGATACAATGATTTTTTACGATATTGGTCTAACGCTTGGAGAAATGCTTGATCGTTTTCATAGGAGAGATCGACCGTATACTTACTGGCATCAATGGTATAAACCGAAAAGATTTCCCAGGCTGTTTTCCTTTCGGGTGTTTCTAAAAGAATGTCGCGATGTGCCAAATAAAAATCTTTGTTTTTATAATTTTGAAGGCTTCCAAACATAGAACCATCTATCATGTTATGCCCATAAATGATTGTATTTCGCTGTTGCTGGCTGATGTCCACGCGATAGTCCATAAATATACTGCCGTAAATTGATTTTTTGCCTGCCGCGTCTGTTTTTAAATAGTAATCATTGTCCTTATGTTGTACGACCGGATAATCGACACTAGTACCTTCAATATGAAGCCAGCTAATGATTTCTTTGTTGATGGCAAGTAAACTACTCCAATTTATCCGATCGGGAGGAATACTAGCTGCGGGGCTCGGGTCTTCTTTCATTTGGCCATACCCAGGATCGGAATTGATTGGCTGAGACAGATAAGTGGTACTGGTTTGGTGAAAACTTGCAAGTTGACTTTTTAGCTGCTGGGCTTGCTTGCTTTCAACATGCTGCGTATAGAGGTCTATGGCTAAAAGGGTGATTCCTCCTACGATGAATAATGAGGCTGCCCAATAGATAATTCGGTATTTTTTTGGCGTGACTGAAAATCTTGCCATCATTATTTCCCTCCTTCCTACGACTATAGTAGCATGATTGTACATTGATAAAGAAGCAGGGGCAGCATGGCGCCGCCCCTGTTCGTATTACTTGTATTTACGCTGCAGCCAACGTGTTGCTCCGAGTGCGCCTAGTCCAGCAAGAACCATTGCTAGCCCAGTTAGATAGTAATTACTGTGAGCATCTTGGCCCGTTTTTGGAACTAGGGATGTAGAGCCTTTTTTGGTGCCCTTAGGAAGGACACTTACCTGAATTTTTTGATAATCAATATCGCCATTATCATTCTTAACTCCGATAGTGAAGGAGTCGTCTCCGTTAAATCCTTCTTTTGGTGTATAGACCCATTTACCGTCATCTGTCAATTCCACGGTTCCGTTCTCAGGCTGGTCTTCAACGGTCACCTGATTAGGGATTTTCTCACCTTCGGAATTCGGTGCTGCGTTCGGGATTTCACCAGTTACTGGTGTATTCTCATCCGTGACAACAGGTTGCTCCGGAACTGGCGTAGGTGTAGGTCCTGGAGTTGGCGCAGGTGTTGGTGTACCTGGCGTAGGTACAGGTGGTGTTGTTGTCCCAGGAGTAGTTCCAGGCGATGGCGCTGGTGTAGGTCCTGGAGTTGGTGCAGGTGTAACAGGTGGTTCTGTTACTGGCGGTATATAGCCGCCACCGCCGCCGCTATTTCGGTACTCATAGATTCCTGCATCAACGGTTCGATTATCCTCACCTGACTGTAAAACAATGCTATCCGTAATACCAGCATTATATACATTGGAATCAACAGCAGGATCTGAACCTACCTTCTTAGATGTAAAGCTATATCCGCTAACGGATGCGAAGCTAACAATGTAAGAACCTGGCTCTAGGTTTTCGAAGAGATAGTTGCCGTTCGTATCCGTAGTTGTTGTTAGGATAGCAGTTGTCGGAGCGTCGGAGCGATACAGTTTGACTGTAACGTTGGGATACCCGACTTCACCTGCGTCCTGGATGCCGTTTGTATTGGCATCGACGAACAACTTGTCGCCAAGTGTGGCGAGCTTATAGAAGCCAGCGTCTACCGTCAAATCATTAATACTTGTAAGCAATGATACATCATGACTGAATCCAGTCGATAGGTCTCTATCCGAGTCTTTACTATCATCACTTCCAGCATTGGCTGGACTCTCCTTGAACCCATTCGGTTTAAGGAATTTCACTTTATAGTTGCCTGTTAGAAGTAGGTTAGTAAAGAGGTAGAGTCCTCCAGCATTGGTGGTTTTGGTAGCAAGATGAGCGTTCGTATTTGCATCGTACAACTCCACCGTTACACCCGATATGCCGGGTTCCCCAGCATCCTGCAAGCCGTTTGCATTCAAATCATCCCAGACGATGTCTCCTAGAGAACCATTCGTTAGTAGATAAAGTCCTGCATCCAATGTCGTATTATTATCACCTGAGGACAACGTGACGCTAGCTGTTTTTCCTGTAGCTGGCTCAGCATCAGAATCGAGTGTATCATCACTGCCTTGATCCTTGGGTGTAATACCATAACCGGCCGGCGTAATAAATTCAACGAAATAGCTGCCTGGATCCAGATTTGTAAATTGATAGATCCCTGTAACATCAGTAAATGTTGAATCAAATACTGTAGTTGGATTCGAAGTCTTGTACAGGTTAACTTTGATGCCTGGTACCGGTGCTTCTCCTATGTCTTGTAGGCCATTCTTGTTAGCATCAAGGAAGACTTTATCCCCAAGTTTGGCTGGATTGAATAAACCGGTATCAAAGGTATAATCACGTCCGCCATCATTGAGCGTAATGTTGTTAATACTTGCATCGGCATCCGTTCGGCTAGTAAAGATCGCATCGCTATCTTTTGCATCGTCTGCTCCCTGATTGGATGGAGAGAAGAAATCATAACCATTTGGGTGGGTAAATTTGACTACATAGCTGCCTGGAAGAAGGCTAGAGAAATTATAAATACCGCTTCCGTTGGTCGTTGTAGTAGTCAAAGCTGTTGAAAGGTTGCTTGCGTTATAAAGCTTAACCGTTACTCCTGAGATTCCGGGCTCACCTGCATCCTGAATGCCATTCGCATTTTTGTCGTGCCAGACCAGGTCGCCTATCTCGCCTAAGTAAAAACCTGCATCCACGGTTAGGTCATTTTCGCCTGAGCTCAATACCACGGTGTGGCTTAATTCCGTCACTTCATCCCGGTCAGAGTCAAGGGCGTCATCGCCGCTTTGATCATTCAGCGAGGATTTGTAACCGGTTGGTTTAATGAACTTTACGCGATAATTGCCTGGGTCTAGACCCGGGAAGCTATATTTACCATTGATATCGGTAGTAGCAGTACTTAAAGAAGTCGTGAGGTCAGCTGCGTTATAGAGTTTAACCGTTACACCTGCTAAGCCAGGTTCTCCTGCATCCTGCTGGCCATCGGCATCCTTATCTAACCAAACAAAATCTCCAATCGATCCTTTGGTATAGATACCAGCGTCAAGTGTCATATCGGTCTCTTGATTCCCAAGGTTTGTTGTGACCCGATATGTTCTGGTTGGAGTGTCAAATAGAGTGAAATCACTGTCTTTGGCGTCATCCGAACCTGCATCATGAGGTGAGAGGAAGTAACCAGCCGGCATAACGAATTCTACTGTGTAATCATCTGCTTGAAGATTAGGGAATTCATAATAACCATGTTTATTCGTACCATGCTCATCACCAGTTCTAGTGTAGGATATTGGGTGTGTAAGATCAGAATTTTTGTAAAGATTCACAAGAATCCCATTGATTCCGTCTTCTCCAGCATCCTGAATACCATTGGCATTCGTATCATTCCAGATGAAATCACCTAAATTTCCAGTGCCAGCGGGATCGACATTTTTTATTAGAAAGCCCACCTTAATAGGTTCTGTTGGCAAGAATGCCTGAGGTCCGCCCTCGTCAGGATAAGTAGCGCCATACCCAAATGAGTTCCAAGCGATCTGGTTTCTTGGTGCACTTACCGGTGCTCGCATGTCCCATTCTAAGATGACGGTTTCTCCTTGTCCGAGAACATTGTTGCCCAAATCAAACTTCAACGCAGTTACACTTGTAATATCTTGAGGCAGATCAGTGCTCCAGCCTGTATGATGACTCCGGTGAAGTGGATCGGATATATCGGCCACGTCAGGATTCAAACTGGTCGAGTAATAAATGGTAACACCTGTTGCTGGGCGTAAAACATGAGTAATATCATTGGACTTTACAATGGAAAATATGCCGCCATTTGCGCCAGTAACATTATTCACTAGATAAGGCTTCCAAGCGGAACTACGACCGCTGGTGTCAACGACTCCAGTATCTCCGATACGTGGCAGCTTATCGATAATGACGATGTTGGAGATTGGGCCGTTAGAATTCGTGTTACTTACACGCAATTGATACATCGCTTTCCCGCCGGGAAGCGTTTCTCCGTTAGCCGGATATTTCGTGAACGCTCCATCGACTTCACCTTTTACCCATTTGACGGATTCAAGTGATCCAGTGAATATCACGTATACGTTGGATATGTCCTTTACGAATTGCGTCGTAGCTGGAATATCATCCCAATCGTCGGGGCTGTCATTCACTGTCGTGCCTTTATAATCATTTGTGATTGCAGACGTTGCATACATGGTATTACTGAAATTACCATTAACTGTATGGCTTTTGACTTTACCGCTAACGGTAACATCAATGTAATCGCCTGGTTTCAAAATGGCACCTGGGAATTCCCAGCGGTAAACCGAATACGAAACTGTACTTATCGTTTCAGGATGGTTGGAGAACGTGGGTGCAACACTGGGTGTCGTAGTATGTTGATCTGGAACACCGACGACTGTAAAGTTCTCTAATTCGTTAGGGAAAAAATCAAGGACAACCGGTGAATCCAAATCCCCAGTCGCAAAAGGATGATTCTGAACCCTCAGTTTATAAGTAACTGTATCGCCTTCTCTAACAGAGGAACTGCTTGTGACTGATTTATCTGCTAATATCCAAGGTCGAGGGTGAACAACCTTGACGGTGCTGGTATCACTACTCTGAGTCAGCGGGGTTGACAAATACTTAGCATTAAGTGTAGCTGTGTTGTCAAAGGTGGTTACATCGGGAACCACAGCGCCTCCGAGATGATCGGTGCTAAGCAGAGTGCCTTTCACATGCATATCAGAAGCAATGCGGAAACCGCTTGGTACCGTTCCATCTGACGTTGTTCCGTAGGTCCAGCGGACCTTAGATACATAATCTGAGCCTATAAGGCCTAAGGAAGATACATCTAAAGTTTGGTTGATGCTTGTGTCGAGACCCGCGCCACCAGTCCACGGAATCCAGACGCCGACGCCATTTTTCTGGTAGTCTAAGGTGACTTTGACATCCGTGTTATTCGCGTAGGTACCTGTTGAAATCTGGGTTAAATTAATTTCTTTCGGTATATTGTCCTCGACAATAAAGCTATTCAAAGGGACATTGCCGCTATTCCCAAAGCCATTGATTTTGTAATCTACGGTCTGACCGACAGCATACTCATCATTAGTCTGGCGGGAGTCTTTGTTGATACCGTAAACGCCTGGCGTTGGAGCTGAAAGTAGGTGGGTAGCGGATGCTGTATTTGTAGTAAGAGCAGCCCCACTCAGGCTGGTACCTGCAGCGTAAACGGAATTCGTTACCGAATTGCCTACTTGAAACGTAGGACTCGGAAAGTTTAACACGACATTATAGGTGACTTCCTGTCCAGCATTTAATGTAGGAAGACTCCAGTAGACATTGCCGTACACGGAACTATAAACCCCGCCGCCAGTGGCTGAAACAAATGTAGAGCCGACAGGCAGAGTGTCGTAAATTCCAACGTTTTGAATATTTGCGCCACCAAGTGCGCTGTTCCCTTTTAGCTTAACCTGATAGGTGACATCACTGTTCAAAACAGGATCAACCGTAGGGAGGATTTTGGTTTTAGATATCGACCAGTTATCAGGATTCAGAGTTGCCGTAACTACTTGTGCAGTTGACGAAACCGAGCCGCTATTATCAGCTTTAGCTGTTGCGGTATTCTGCGCGGTGTCTCCTTGCTGAGTTACCCCTGACTTGAATTTGGTCTTCAGCTTAAGCACGCCCGTTGTACCAGCAGGTAGCGGGTTATCCATGACGAATTTAACTGTACCAGGAGTACTTAAATCGACATGATCGACATCAGCCGAGGTGTCGACGCCTACGTAGTCCAATGTATTTGGCAAAACGTCAGTGATGACCATATTCACGGCATCTTCCGTCGTACTCGGATTCGCATACTTGATCGTATACGTGATCGTTTCCCCAGGTACTGCTGATGTTTTATCTACTGTTTTTTCCAAAGACAAAGAAATAGCGGCAGACGCAACAAAATTGTAATAAGGTAATACCGCCAATGATAAAGCCATAAGCAAGAACAGCACTCTTTTAGGCAAATGCAAGAGGGTTCTGCTTCTTTTCAAACCCAATAAATGTTCCATACATTGCTCCCCCATAATCAGATAACATGAGCTGGCAATGTATTTTATTTTCAAAATATTCCAACTGCATGTCTCTTAAACAACTGTAAATCCTGATTCTTCTTCCTGGCATAAGAAATAAGTGCTATTGTTTCTGCGTTAATCTATGTATGAGGACGAACAATCCTGTAATCAGAGTAAGAAATGCCTGTGTAGTCGTGGAGATTGCTCTATTTGTCCTTCACCTCCTCGGAAAAATGATAAACTTTTACCAGTTAATGACTATAAAACGAACTATGCCAAAAAAAGAATTCTTTTTATTACACCAAATAAGACTGAACAAATTCTGAACAATTTCTTGCAAAAACGACAAAATTCTATGTTACCGAATCATTATTTGCTGTAACACCTGCTGGAAAGATAAGAAAGGAATTTACTCAAATATCTAGAATAGAAATAGGCATATTCTTAACGGAAACTTTTTCGGAATGATTGTGGTTGTATGAGATCCAAGAGAAAGGTGGTACCGCTGGTGATTAGAAAAAAGCTATCACTGTTAGTTATCGTTCTTGGGATTATCCTTTTTCTTTATCCAACGCTAAACGATCGTTATGAGAGCTATCAGCAGAACAAAATTTTGAAACAATGGCAGGAAAATCTGCAGAACATGGATCAGACAGCTTCTGACATCGAGGAGGAGACAGATACGGTGTTGGTCGTGCCTTCTTCCAGTCCCGATGTGGAAGCTCTGCCGTCAAGCGGCCAGCCAACTAGCCAGCCAAGCCCCTTGGCCGCGGAAATGAAAATGACACCGAAGCCATTAACTTTGCCGCAGAAGAATATAGAGGGTGTCCTCACTATTGATAAAATTGATTTGAAGCTCCCTATTCTGACAGATGCAACCGTGAATAATTTGAAGATTTCCGTTGCCAGTATCGCCAAAACGGGCAAAGCAGGAGCTGTTGGTAATTATGCGATTGCTGGTCATCGAAACCTGACCTACGGGAAAAATTTTAATCGATTAGATGAAGTCACCGAAGGGGATTTCATAGAAGTGAATACAGGGAGTAAAACGTATATCTACAAGGTAGTGGACAAACTGTATGTCCTCCCAGAGGATGTCTGGGTGCTGAAGGGCAACGGCAAAGATCGGGAGATTACGCTAATAACTTGCCATCCTATGGAAAATCCGACTCACCGTATTGCGATTAAGGGAATTATGGTGCAGTCTAAGGAATAAAATGTAATATTTTGTCTATTCAGAGAGACAAGCCTATGTTAAGATTGCACTATCACTATAGTGATTATAGGGATTCGGTGCGTTCCTCCGATAAAGGCAAATCTAGCGAAAACTAGAGACGCAAAACTAAAGGGCCTTCCTTAGCCGAACTAAGTTGGCAGCCAGTTACCGAAAGGGGATTTTTTGTGCTTAAGAAACCATTTATACCAGTGATCCTAGCAGTATTTCTGTTTACTTTCGCTCCGCAAGGGATATTTGCAGCTTCCAATCCATCCATGATAGATAAAGAGGCTCTGAATAAAGGAATTATATCGGTTCATTATTCAAAAGATAAAAACACCAAAGTTCTCGTTCGAATAATGAGAGAAAATATCAAATATGACTACACCTTCGAAGAAGGGGATCAGTACCCTTTGCAGCTGGGAAACGGACCGTATAAAGTGCTGATTGGCGAGTCCATAGGAGCTAATAAATATAAAGTTGTTGCGCAAGAACAAATAGATTTAGAAATGGAAGACGAGAATGCCGTATTTCTGCAGTCCATTCCGTTGATCGATTGGAACGATGAATCGAAGGCGGTCGTTGAAGCTAAGCAATTAGTTGGAGATAAAGACAAAGATATCGACAAAATAAGGGCCATTTATGGATATATCACGACACATTTTCAGTATGATTATGAGAAGGCCCAAACTGTAGCAGATAGTTACGTGCCTAATCTGGATACGGCCTACGAAGCGTCGGGCGGAATTTGTTATGACTTTGCAGCTACTTTTGCGGCAATGGCAAGAAGCGAGGGAATTCCAACACGTCTGGTTATGGGATATGAAAGCCATGCGCCAAATACTTATCATGCGTGGAATCAAGTTTTCCTAAAGGAAAGTAAGGAATGGGTGACGATCGACACCACGTATGACGCTATACATATACAAGCTGGTGAAACAATAGATATTATAAAAAACGATCATAATTATCAAATTTCCAAAATATATTAGAAGAAATGATGAAACCTGTACTCAACGGAGTACAGGTTTTTTTGTGCTTCCCATGTGAAAAACAATAAATTCCAATATTTACAATACATCTTGTATCATATATCATTGATAATGATACATTTTGTTTCAAAGTCATAGGAGGTAGCACACATAAATAATCTCTATAAACATTGATCCATGAATGGAGGTATGAAATGATGTTGAAGAAAAAAACGAGTGCACTGCTGATTACTTTATTAATTTTTATGCAGAGTATTTACGGGATTGGCTTTATTACTAAGGCCAGTGCGAACACGATTTCAAACAATATTCTTGACAGCGTGACGATGGCTGTATATGACAGCGCAGGTCAAGTCGTGACCGGCAATGTTTATGAGCCAAACTCCACAGTGCAGCTAGACTATACATGGTCGCTGCCAAACGGTCATGGGTACCATAGTGGTGATACGTTTACATTCACTCTGCCGCAGCAATTTTTGCTTTTCAACAATATCAGCGGTGGTTTGGTCATGGGGCAGAATCAGTTAGGGACTTTCCATGTTGATCAAGCTAGTCATCAAGTGCTGATCACCTTTAACAACTACATCGAAAGCCATGACAATATACATGGTACGCTCACTTTCCGAACACAGTTAGATATAAGTAAACTTACGGAAAGCACAACGGTAACGATTACAATTCCGATTCAATCTGGTGATCAGATTTTCACTCTTCATCTTAGACCTTCGGTCACTTCCACAATCGAAAAAAGAGGCGTACCCTCTGGATTTAACCCGAAAGATATTCATTGGACCGTCGATGTGAATAAGACGCTGGATTCTGTTGAGAACGCAGAGATGACGGACCCAATCCCAGCAGGTCTATCTGTTCCTGTTACGGTAGCCGTCTATGAGTTAGGGGTCAAATTAGATGGAAGTGTCGTACAAGGGGCGTTGGTGGATGGCAGTAAATATATAGTAAATATAACAGGAGCCAATCTTTCTGTTCGATTCACGGAATCTCCTATTCATATGGCTTATCGCATTCAATATACGACGCCAATAACCGATTTTGACAAAGCAACCTTTGTGAATACGGCAACGTTCGGGGGAAGTAATAAAAACCCTGTTCAGGCCTCTGCGACAGTCCATGTAACGCGTGGCAGCTCTTTAGATAAAATAGCCGAAAGCTATAGTCCCATTACGCAGATTATTAATTGGGGAATCAAATATAATTATAATGAGAGGACAATTGCCCAGTCAGCAGCATTCCTAAAAGATTTATTCAATGATACACAAGAAATAGTTGCAGGATCCCTTCATATTTATCCCGTAACGTTTAATTCAAGTGGTAATGAGACACTGGGAAGTGAATTGCCGAGTGGGGAGTATACCGTGACAACGGAAGCAGCTGCTGGCAAGAAAGGATTTAAACTGCAATTTAATCATAGTGTTTCTTCGGCATTTAAAATTAATTATCAGACCAAGGCAAGTAATCCGGTTTTGAAAAATGCGATCATAACGAATAGCGTTACGTCCGGCAGCGGAGAAAGTGATTCCGCATCACGGCCTATTGAACAGGGGGCTGTTTACAAGTATCCTGGAACCGCAGATTACACGGCCAAAACCGTATCTTGGCTTATTATCATGAACAGAGACAGTCAGATAATGAAGAATATGATTGTGACCGATACTTTTTCAAATAAAGGATTGCGTGTTATACCCAGTTCGATAGTTATTAAAAAAGGAAACGCGGTCTTACCGTCGACGGATTATATTCTCAATAGTGTCGAAGATGAAGGGTTCACAGTGAAATTCAAGAATACGATCTCAGAACCTATTTCGATTACTTACACAACATTCTTTAATGTAGATTTGATCAGCCCACCAGGTAATGCTAATTTCATTAATTCAGCTAAGGTGGATTGGGTCGATAGCGCTGAGGCAGTAAAGTCGCAAACGGCAACAGCAACATTTATCCCAAGAGATGAAGTGAAGAACAATGGGCTTAAATACGGTGCTTACAACGCTATTACCAAAGAAGTCACATGGACAGTGGGAGTCAACTATAACGGAAAAACTCTTACAAATGCTAGTGTTCAAGATACGTTAGAATCCAATCAAAAGTTTACCAAGGATTCGTTAAAAGTATATAAGATGAACATTCCGCAAAATGGTGTCCCTCTAGCCCCAACTCCAGCAGATGAAATAGACCTCTCGAAATATAAATACACAGTGGATAGCCAAAACAAGCTAGTTCTTCTTTTTCAACAAGCCATTTCAGAACCTTATTACATCGTTTTTAAAACGAGTCTGCAAGGTCAACTGATTAACAGCATGGTTACTAATACGGCTAGAGCATTCAATGGAACTGAGCCAGTTACCAACAATCTTAATGCAACCCTGCCTATTCCTAAGGGTGGAGAATACGTAAGTAAAAGCGGATGGCAAAGCGGAGATAAAATAAACTGGTCAGTCCAAATTAATTATGGCCAATCTACGTTAAACGATGCGAAAATCATCGATACACCGTCAATCAATCAACAATTATTGCTGGATTCATTCCATTTGTTTGCTACGACCGTGACTAGTAACGGGAATGTCCTGAAGGGATCAGAATTAACGAAGGGCGTGGACTACACACTAGTTATTAAAACGGATAATCAAGGTAAGCAAACATTTGAATTGAGTTTCGTCAAACAGATATCAACTGCGTATATTTTAGAATATCAATCTTTAATTATGGCTAACAATGGCGAAACGGTTTCCAATAAAATCAGTCTCAGCGGCACCAATGTGACCGATATAACGCAAGTAACGACCAGGAATATTGTAGTAGGGGTTTCGGACGGATCTGGTACCGGCAGCGGAGTTCGAGGGTCATTGACGGTTATGAAAATTGACTCTTCCAACAACACCTTAATGCTCAGCGGCGCAACCTTTGAACTGTATCGCAAATCGGGTAATACGAGGACCTTAATCAACACGTTAACAACAGATGAAACAGGTTCGGTTGTCTTTACTAATCTGCTTGCAGGTGATTATGTAGTAAGTGAAGTAACAGCTCCTCCTGGGTACGTATTAAATAAAGAGGACAATCCGATAACTCTTCATCCGGGAGATGAACTTCATCTCAATGTGATCAACACGAAGACGTCAACACCAACACCAACACCAACACCGACACCAACACCAACACCAACACCAACACCGACACCGACACCAACACCAACACCAACACCGACACCAACACCAACACCAACACCGACACCGACACCGACACCGACACCGACACCGACACCAACACCAACACCAACATCAGAATCAACACCGACACCAACGCCAAGCCCTACACCAGGTGTAACGCCAACACCGTCTAAAACACCATCGCCAAGTGTAACGCCAACACCGCCAACAATTCCAACACCATCAACGAAACCGACGGAGCCGGACATTCCGATTGATACAGATAATGATGTGCCCTTGGGGGGGCTTCCTCCTATCACTAAACCAGAAACCCTTCCGAAGACAGGGGAATCAAGCCATCTGTACGTGGAAATCGCGGGTATTACCTTAATCCTACTAGGTCTTATCCTAAGAAGGAGATTCACTCGGTAAATCTTTAATCTTGAGACAGTCTGCCATTACCATTAGGCGGGCTGTCTTTTTATTTCGCTTAGTTTGTTCGTGATTAGACTCTCTCGTAAATGGAAAAACTAGGAGGAGAACTACTAGAGAGCTAATCTTTACTTGGGCCAGGGAGGCAAATATTATGATGAAACAGATTTTGTTAATTACAGATGGGTGTTCCAATGTAGGGGTAAGTCCGGTAATTGCAGCGGCACAGGCGCATACCGAAGGCGTAACTGTGAATGTCATCGGTGTCATTGACCATGGGGAGCTAGGCGTGCTTGGCTCTGAGGAGATTCAGGAGATTGCTGCGGCAGGAGGTGGGATGAGCCGAATCGTGAATTCAGGCCAACTTTCCCAGACGGTCCAGATGATGACGCGCAAAACGGTCACCACAACGATTCAACATGCAGTAGGCAAAGAGTTGCAGAGTATTCTAGGCTTTAATCAATTGGAGCAGTTACCTCCAGAGAAGCGCGCGGAAGTGGTTCAAGTGATCGATACCATGAGTGAAACCACCTCACTCCGCGTAGCTCTTTTAATAGATGCTAGTGCTAGTATGAAGCCTAAGCATGCAGCGGTGCGTGAAGCCATTCATGATCTGTTGCTTAGTCTTAGAGCCCGCAGCGGCAAGAGTGAGCTGGCAGTTTTCCACTTTCCGTCAACCAAAACGAGGGATCAGGAATTAGAAATGGATCTCAGTTGGACGAATCAACTTGCAAATTTAGACAAGATGTTCTATAAAATAAACATGAAGGGTACAACTCCGACAGGTCCGGCGTTACTGCAAACTTTGCAGTTCATAACGGAGAAGCCTATCTTACCAAAAACCGAGGATGGGATACTGAGTGACTACGTGGTATGAAGACGCCTTCCGCCCAGGATCAGAAATCCAAGGGAAATGGAACGGCCGGATGTATGTGGTCGAACGTTTATTAGGTGCTGGTTCCAATGGTGTAGTGGCTCTCGTACGAAGAGGAGCTGCTAGATTTGCGCTAAAAGCAGGTCATGAGACGGTTGATCATCAGTCGGAGATTAATTCCTTGCTTGCCATATCCCTGACAGAAACGTCGTTCAAGAACTTTTTAATAGATGCCGATGATATGACGATAAATGGGAAAGAAGTCTCCTTCTATGTCATGCGCTATATTGAGGGTATGACGATTTCTGATTTTATACATAAACGCGGTCAGGATTGGATCTATGTGATTGGATCTAACCTGCTTCGAAAGTTAACAGAAGTTCACAAAAGCGGCTATGTTTTCGGTGATTTGAAGATCGAGAATATGATCGTTTCCAATTATGGCGATGTGGATCTCATTGATTTTGGGGGTGTGACTCCTAAAGGCAGAGCGATTAAGCAGTTAACCGAAGTGTATGACCGAGGCTTTTGGAATATGGGGGAGCGGGTTGCGGAAGAAAGCTACGATCTATTTTCATTTGCCATTTTACTATTAAAATCGCTGGATCAACGCAAACGTTTCACTGGTTTATCCAAAATGCTGCCTCAAAACCGAGATTTAGATCAACTAATGATCATTATACGTGAAAATTCAGTTGCTGCTCATCTCGCACCGTTTCTTCATAAAGCATTGAATAGTGAGTTTAATTCTTCGCAAGAAGCCTATCAGTACTGGAGGACGTTGGTCTCCGGGAAGAAGATTACACAGTCAACACTCCAAATGCCATGGCTGAAAATATGCTTCGCTGCTTCTATTTTTATTTTTGGTGTAACGCTCTATGTGTACTGGTAGCATGAGGAAAGTGCAGGAATAGAAAGGAATACCCGATGGAAATCGATCTTGTTGCCAAGGTGGAACAGCGAATTATTGAAGAACAACTCGTCGATCCAGGAGATGTGGTGGTCGTTGCGGTATCAGGAGGACCTGATTCCGTGGCGCTGCTTCATGTCCTTTTTGCCCTTGCTAGGCGTTATAACTGGCAGCTCATTGTTGCGCATGTAAATCATCAATTCCGCGGCGCGGAATCGGATGCGGAAGCCTCCTTTGTAGGGAATCTTGCAGATGAACTCGGGATTCCGTGTGAAATCGGCGTTATTGATGTGCCTGCCTATATAGAGGAAACGTCGCTAAATGGACAAGCCGCGGCACGTGAGAAGCGCTACGGATTCCTACATGAGATCGCAGCGAAATACAGCGCTAGTCGTATTGCCATCGCTCATCATGCGGATGATCAAGCCGAAACTGTCATGATGCGGATTCTGAGAGGGACAGGCCCTTCAGGCCTGGTTGGCATGCCGGAACGCCGGCGCGAAAAAAAAGTGGAACTGATTCGTCCGTTTTTACGTATATACAAAGCAGATATTGTGAATTATTGCGCTCAGCATGAAATGACGTATTGTAAGGACAGCAGCAATGAGCTGCGGAAGTATTTTCGCAATCAGATTCGGCTTGATGTGATGCCGATGCTGAAGCAGTATAATGAGCAACTTCCAGAGTCACTGAATCGATTGACGGATTTGATGCGAGCTGAGGATGATTATTTGGCCAAAGAAGCCGAGCAGGTTTTTCGCCGAATAACGACTTTCCAGCAAGCCTGCTGCCGCATAAAAAGACGTGATTTCACTGAGCTGCACGTTGCTTTACAAAGGCGTTTGATTAAATTAATATTAAACTGTCTTTGTTTGGAAAGAGATCGGTTGGATTTTACACGAATTGAAAGTATGCGTGAGTTGATATTACAGGATCAGGTTTCTAATCAAGTCCTTCAGGTGGATGAACAGGTTTATATTGTGAGAGAATATGAATCTATTCAATTTCAGACCTTCGCTCCTTCCCCGAAGCCTTATGCTTATGAGGTTGGAGTGGATACAAGCGAGCTGTGCCTGCCGGAAGTGGAAGCCAAACTGATCTGCTCATGGATGCCGGCTAGTTCGAAGGAGACAGCTGCTTATTCCTCATCTGCAACGGACGTGTTTTTGGATCTAGATCAACTTAACTTGCCGCTTGTTGTAAGGAGCCGCAGGTCAGGAGATCGGTTTGAGCCGCATGGTTTAAATGGGTCCAAAAAAGTAAAGGATATGTTCATTGATGCCAAAATGCCGCTAAGCCGGCGTGATGTCATCCCACTGTTAGTCGATGCTTCCGGGCAAATCCTCTGGATTGCTGGCTTTCGTAGGTCCAAGCACGCTCTGGTTGGGCCGGATACAGTACGTGTACTTCATATGAAGCTAGTGCTGAAGTAATATGCGTAAATTTCGTTCTTCTAGAATGTAAATTTATAAGGATTCATAATATAAACTAGGGGGTTCATCCTTGTACAGCGACATTCAAGAAGTTCTTTACAGTGAAGAACAGATTCAAGGCAAGATTAAAGAATTAGGAGAGAAGCTCTCCATCGATTACGAAGGTAAGAACCCGTTGGTTATCTGTGTGCTTAAGGGAGCTTTCATTTTCATGGCTGATCTTGTAAAGCAAATCAGAGTACCATTGGAACTCGATTTCATGGCTGTTTCCAGCTATGGTCAATCCACGAAATCTTCTGGTGTTGTCAAGATTATTAAAGATCTTGATGTTCCCGTAGAAGGACGTCATATTCTTATCGTGGAGGACATTATCGATAGCGGTTTAACGCTGAGTTATCTGATAGATGTGCTAGAGCGACGCAATGCTAAGACGATTTCGGTCGTTGCGCTGTTTAATAAACCGGCACGCAGAACGGTGGACCTCGAACCTGAATACACAGGTTATGTGCTTCCAGATGAGTTCGTTGTCGGATATGGTCTGGATTATGCAGAGAAGTATCGCAACCTTCCATTTATCGGCATATTGAAACCAGAGATCTATAGTAGCTAATGCCACTTCCCGCAGACTCATCAGCGCTGTTCTGTTGTAGTGCTTTACCGGGATGTGGTAAAATAATAAACGTGTGCCGTTTGAGAGGAGGCTCGGGATGAATCGAATTATCCGGAATACCGGCTTTTATTTACTTATATTTTTGGTTACTGTAGGTATCGTCCATTTCATTAGTACCCAAAACGAGCAAAAGGAGTTAATTACTTACGATAAATTCCGCCAAGCGGTTGTTAACAAAAATGTGGAATCCGTGACCTTAAAGTTTGATGGATACACATATTTGATTAAAGGTAAGTACATTAACCCGCCAAGTGGTGCTGATAAGAAGAGCTTCGAAACCCATGCTCCATTCGAGCCTATGGTCGTTCAGCTGATTGAAGCGAATGGCGTTCCATCAGAAACGTACGAGACTATGGAACGGGATAGCGTTTGGATTAGCTTCCTAACTTCGATCATCCCATTCGTCATTATCTTCATCTTGTTTTTCTTCCTGTTAAATCAGGCTCAGGGTGGCGGCGGCAAAGTGATGAACTTCGGCAAAAGCCGTGCCCGCTTATATAATGAGGAGAAAAAGCGTGTCACATTTGAAGACGTGGCAGGTGCTGACGAAGAGAAGCAAGAATTGATCGAGGTTGTCGAATTCCTCAAAGATCCACGGAAATTCGCAGCTGTCGGTGCTAGAATTCCTAAAGGGGTTCTGCTCAATGGTCCTCCGGGAACTGGTAAAACCCTTCTTGCGCGAGCTGTCGCTGGCGAAGCAGGCGTGCCATTCTTCAGTATTTCAGGTTCTGACTTCGTTGAGATGTTCGTCGGTGTCGGTGCTTCCCGTGTTCGTGACTTGTTCGAGAACGCGAAGAAGAACTCACCTTGTATCATTTTTATCGATGAGATCGATGCTGTAGGTCGTCAACGTGGCGCTGGTTTAGGCGGCGGACATGACGAGCGCGAACAAACACTCAATCAATTGCTCGTAGAAATGGACGGCTTTGGCGCTAACGAAGGTATCATTATCGTTGCTGCGACTAACCGCCCAGACATCCTTGACCCAGCCTTACTGCGTCCAGGTCGTTTCGACCGTCAAATCACGGTAGATCGTCCGGACATCAAAGGCCGCGAAGCTGTACTGAAAGTACATGCTCGCAACAAACCACTTGCCAAAGACGTGAAGCTTGACTCCTTGTCTCGCTATACGACTGGATTCACAGGTGCTGATCTCGAGAATTTATTGAACGAAGCAGCTTTGATTGCTGCTCGTCGTAACCGTAAAGATATTTCGATGGCTGAAATCGAAGAAGCTTTTGACCGTATTATTGTAGGTACGCAGAAGAAAAGTCGGATTATCAGCGAAGCTGAGAAACGCATTGTCGCTTATCATGAAGCCGGACACGCGATCATTGGTTATTATGCAGAGAATGCCGATATGGTGCACAAAGTTACAATCGTTCCGCGCGGACGCGCTGGCGGTTATGTCATGATGCTGCCTAAAGAAGGCGAAGATCGCATGATGCAGACGAAGAACGAATTGCTGGATAAAGTAACAGGACTCCTGGGAGGCCGCGTTTCCGAAGAACTATTTATCGGAGAAATCGGCACTGGGGCTTATAGTGACTTCCAGAAAGCAACAGGTATTGTTCGTCGCATGATCATGGAATACGGAATGAGCGATAAGCTGGGACCCATGCAGTTCGGCAGCTCGCAAGGCCAAGTGTTCTTAGGCCGCGATATCGGACATGAACAAAACTACAGTGATGCGATTGCTTATGAGATTGATCAAGAGATGCAAAACTTTATTCGCACTTGTTATGACCGTGCTCGTGCGATGCTTACGGAGCATGCGGATCAGATTCATCTCGTAGCCAAAACGTTGCTTGAGAAAGAAACACTCGATAAAGACGAAATCATCGAGCTTCTTGAGAAAGGCAGATTGAATGCAAGCGGAGATGACGAAGAGGTCAAAGTGAACATTCAAGGGCAAAGCCAATCTAGCGAAAGCAACAAATTGGAGCTAAACAAAGATAAAGATTCCAATTCGGACCATTCCGAAGAGTAACAAGCAATAGCAACTCGTAAATCCGGTGTACACGTCAGGTGTACCCGGATTTTCTGGTTTTTTCGGCATATTTGCGCATTGACAGGGGATGTGAGAATGTGTAAATTAGTTGTAAATCTCTAATTTTACTACGATTAGAACATACTACTGTTAATCCTATTTTTAGATAGACAAGAAGTACATTTTACGTCCCAGACAGGGGAGGAAGCACCATGGAAGCTCTAGCTATTGAACGCAAAGCCGAGCAGAACCGTGAACTTAAAGAACGGTTGCTGCAGCTAAAGAAAGAACGGAATGCTATTATTCTTGCTCATTATTATCAACGTGACGAAGTTCAAGAGGTTGCCGATTTCCGGGGGGATTCCTTTCTGCTCGCGCAGAAGGCCGCACAAACCGATGCAGATGTAATTGTATTCTGTGGCGTACATTTCATGGGGGAAAGTGCTAAGATTCTTGCTCCTAACAAAACTGTCATTATTCCTGACGAACGTGCAGGCTGCCCGATGGCGGATATGGTGAATGTGGAAGGTCTACGTGCTCTGAAACGCCAGCACCCTAATGCCAAAGTTGTTGCTTACATTAATACATCTGCGGATGTGAAATCAGAAACAGATATTTGCTGTACGTCGGCAAATGCCATCAATGTCATCAATTCCGTCGATTCAGATGAGATCATCTGGGTACCGGATAAAAATTTGGGCGACTATGTATCAAAATTCACAAGCAAAAAAGTGATCATCTGGGAAGGCTACTGCAATACGCATGATATGCTGACCGTTAAAGATGTAGAAGAAATGAGAGCCCAATACCCGAATGCTCAGTTCGTTGTTCATCCGGAATGTCGCCCAGAAGTTGTTAAACTGGGAGATTTCGTCGGAAGTACGACAGCGATTATCAAATATTGCAAAGAGTCGGATTGCAAAGAGTTTATCGTTGGAACGGAAGATGGAACGGGGTATCAGCTTCGTCTGGACAGTCCAGATAAACAGTTCCATTTTGCAACCAAATACTTGGTATGCCCGAATATGAAAGTAAACAATTTGAAGAAAATTGTGAAGTGTCTTGAGACGATGCAGCCAGAGATTTACGTGCCAGAAGATGTAGCCGATAAAGCGAGATTGTCCTTAGAGCGCATGTTACAAGTAAAGTAGCATGCGCTACTCTCTTGTTTAATAGGTAGGGTACCCTCGCAAAGCATTCCAATATCGATTAACCATCGGATATCGGTTGCTTTGCGAGCTATTAATGGTGAAGAACAGGTGAAACGGCATGATTCCTAGATACCTCGTAGATGTAGATTTAGATTCCATTCCTCATGTACATACAGATGTTATTGTGATTGGCGCGGGCATTGCAGGTTTATTCACTGCTCTTCGTGCTAGTGAAAATAAGAAAGTGCTGATGATTACGAAGAAATCACTCCTCGACAGTAACACACGCTATGCACAAGGCGGAATTGCTGCTGTTATATCGGACGAGGATTCACCGGAATATCATATGCAGGATACATTGATTGCAGGTGCAGGTCTATGTTCGCCGGAGGCGGTAGACGTTCTCGTTCATGAGGGCCCTAACGGCGTTCAGGACCTCATTCGGATGGGTACCCAGTTTGATCTTGAGAACGGGGAGTTCGCTTTGACCAAAGAGGGGGCGCACAGTCAGCGTCGAATTTTGCATGCGCATGGCGACGCCACGGGCGCAGAGATTGTACGAGCTCTTTCGGAACGCACGAAGCAAGATCCGAACATTGAGATCTGGGACGATCACTTCGTGATCGACCTAATCACGCAAGACGGCGAGTGCTACGGTGCTCTCGTGCAGAAACCTGGCGGTCAGCGCGTGTTTGTGCGCGGCAACGCCACGATCCTTTGCTCCGGTGGTGCGGGACAGCTGTTCCGCTACACAACGAATCCTGACATCGCCACAGGCGATGGGATCGCAATTGCTCATCGCGCCGGTGCGCAGATTCAGGATGTGGAATTCATTCAATTCCACCCTACGGCGCTTTGCTACCCTGGTGCTCCGCGCTTCCTAATCTCGGAAGCGGTGCGTGGCGAGGGAGCTTATCTGCGCAATATCAAGGGAGAGCGCTTCATGGAGCATTACCATCCCCAGCTTGAGCTAGCGCCAAGGGATGTTGTGGCTCGTGCCATTGTCGACGAGATGGAGAATTGTAAATCGACCTTCGTCTATATTGACATAACGCACGAATCCGAGGAATTAATCAAACATCGATTTCCGACGATATATGAATATTGCCTCAACTACGGTCTAGATATGAGCACCGACTGGATTCCGGTTGCTCCGGCAGCTCATTATATGATGGGCGGCGTCAAGACTGATCTTCATGGAGAAACGATCGTCCGCCGTCTTTTCGCTTGTGGGGAAGTGTCTTCTACAGGTGTACATGGCGCTAATCGATTAGCCAGTAACTCCTTATCTGAAGCCATTGTGTTTGGTAGAAGAATCATTGAACGGATTCAGGAGCTCCCTCCTTTGGAAGGTAATATTCAAATACGTGCTGAATCAAAAGCGCCAAGAACGGAAATCCCGAATCAGGCCGTTGTCGAGAAAAAGCTTAAGCTGCAGAAGGTTATGCTGCGTTACGCGGGGCTGAAACGTTCAGCCAAAGGCTTGCAAAAAGGCTATGACGAATTGGCAAGACAACTATCTATCTTCGGTTCTTTGATGACGAAACGTGAAGATTATGAGTTTGCGAATTTACTCAATTGTGCACTTCTAACGACAACAGCTGCTCTAGCCCGAGAGGAAAGTCGCGGCGGTCATTACCGGGAAGATTTCCCTGAACGGGATGATCAAGCATGGAAGAAGCATATAGTTTTTAAGCGCGGGGAAGATAGCATTGAGGAGTGGATTTAACATGTTGGATTTAAATATGGAACTCATTCGTAAACATATTCGGCTTTGGCTGGAAGAGGATATTGGAACCGGCGATGTCACGACTCTGACAACGATCCCTTTGGAACATGCGTCCAAAGGGATTATCCACGTCAAAGAAGACGGAATTGTCTGTGGACTCCGAATCGCCCAAGAAGTTTTTGCTGTGGTCGATGCTTCTCTTCGTTTTGAAACCAAAGTAGTTGAAGGATCGTCTGTTAATAAAGGGACCATACTAGCTGAAGTAGAAGGCAATACGCGTAGTATTCTGCTAGGTGAACGATTAAGCCTTAATTTGATGCAGCGATTATCAGGAATTGCAACCAAGACTCGTGAGTTTGTCGATGCTTTAGAAGGCGTGCCGACTAGACTTGTCGATACACGGAAGACGACGCCGGGACACAGACTGCTTGAGAAGTATGCTGTACGAGTGGGTGGTGGTCATAATCACCGATTTGGACTCTATGATGCTGTGATGATTAAAGATAATCATATTAAGGGTTCGGGCGGCATCACACAAGCTATACAAGCGGCCAGGCAGCAGATCCCCCACACGATGAAGATCGAGGTGGAGGTCGAGAATTTTGACCAATTGCACGAAGCATTAGCAGCTGGTGCGGATATCATCATGCTCGATAATATGATTCCTGCGAAGATGAAAGAAGCAGTTACAATAATTAAAAGTAAAGCACCGCATATTGTAGTAGAGGGCTCAGGTTCTGTGACACCTCAGACCATTAAAGCGATGGCGGAAACGGGCGTCGATGTGATCTCCGTTGGGCGCTTGACGTATTCGGTTGCGGCGCTGGACATCTCGTTAGATCTGAATGAGCAGAAGGAGGCGGCACTATGATACTTGTTATCGATGTTGGGAATACGAACATTGTGCTCGGCCTCTATCAAGATCGAACGCTTCTTCATCACTGGCGGGTTAGTACGAACCGTTCGGCGACAGTCGATGAGTATGGGATGCTGCTGCACAGCCTATTTCAACACTCGGGCATCTCATTTGCGCAGGTGGAAGGTGTCATCGTCTCTTCCGTTGTTCCTCCGCTTATGAATGTAATGGAAAACCTTTGCTTACACTATTTGAAAAGGACGCCTTTCATCGTTGGTCCTGGCATTAAGACAGGATTGAACGTGCGTGTAGACAATCCCAAAGAGGTCGGTGCTGATCGCATTGTAAATGCTGTCGCGGCGCTTGAACTCTACGGGGCTCCTTGTATCATTGTTGATTTCGGGACGGCCACCACATACGACTACATTGATCCTTCCCAGCAGCTTGTTGGCTGTGCGATTGCACCGGGAATCGGGATCTCTACGGAAGCCTTATATCAGAAGGCGGCGAAGCTGCCGCGCATCGAGCTAGTCAAACCGAAGAGTGTCGTCGGTCGTAATACCGTAGCGGCGATGCAGGCAGGGATTATTTTCGGCTATGTAGGCCAAGTTGATGGGATTGTCGAACGTGTCATTCAAGAGTTTAATGTCAATCCAACAGTTATAGCTACGGGTGGGCTTGCGGAGCTGATTTCCAGTGAATCTCGGACCATTCAAATCGTTAATCCACTGCTTACCCTGCAGGGTCTACAAATGATTTATGAGAAAAATGCTTAAGCTGTTTAAGGAAAGGATTTAACATGAGCGATTATTTAATTCGAGGAACGGCATTGGAGGGAAAAGTTCGTGCTTTTGCCGTGGAAACAACTGTCCTCACAGAAGAACTTAGCCGAAGACACCAAACCACACCAACAGCTACGGCCGCATTAGGAAGAACGGCAGCTGCGGGACTTCTCATTGCAGCCATGCTCAAGGGCGAAGAGCATCTCATTGTTCAAGTTAAAGGCGATGGGCCCATCGGTCAAATCGTGGTCGATGCGAATGCGAAGGGTGAGGTACGCGGTTATGTCGATAATCCGTTAGTCGATCCTCCGCTTAAAGAGAATGGCAAGCTAGATGTTGCAGCTGCGGTGGGAACGGATGGATTTTTGTACATAACGAAAGATTTAGGGATGAAAGAACCATATAAAGGCAGCGTTCCTCTCGTTTCAGGAGAATTGGCTGAAGATTTTACGTATTATTTTGCCATGTCTGAACAAACGCCTTCAGCTGTAGCGCTAGGGGTATTGGTCAATACGGATCACTCCATTCTGGCTTCAGGCGGATTCGTTATTCAATTGCTCCCTGGGTTAACAAATGATGAAATTGGGGACATTGAAGAGATGCTTGCTCGTATTCCATCCTTCACAAATATGCTCGGTGGGGGTTTGAATTTAGAGGAAATTCTTCAAACTATACTTCCCTCTTTCCAAAAGCTTGATCAGATGGATGTCATGTTCCGCTGTAAATGCAGTCGTGAAAGAGTGGAAACAACGCTTATTTCCTTAGGGAAAACAGAGCTGCAAGAAATTCTTGAAGATGAAGGGTTTGCTGAAGTCGTTTGTCATTTCTGCAATGAAGCTTATCGTTTTGACGAAGATGATTTGAAGCGGATGATTGAACAATAGATCAAACAGCATTATAGATGTAAAGAGGGAGTCAGGATGCAGAACGTGAAGCGATTGTGGGGAGTCATTATCGTGATGGCTGTAGGTAATCTCGTGCTCGCATCCTTGCTGGTCACCCATACCATAAACCAATCAGAACCAAGTCAACCACCAAAGCCTGAGAAGCAGGGTGAGCAGAAGAATGATCGGGTAGTCGCCAAAGTTGGAAATCGTGAGATGACCATTCTGGAGCTTCAAACGGCTCTTGAACGTCATTATGGGGCAGAACTGCTGGGTCAAATGTTGGATCGTGAAGTGATACGCCTGGAAGGAAATGAGTCAGGGACTTCGATTGGAAGCGCGGAGATTAACCGTGAGTTGAAACGGATGCAGCAAGGTTATGAGAGTGAGCAACAATTTTATGCATCCATGCAAAATCAGTTAGGTTTGTCAGAGCAAGAAATTAAGGAAGATGTAACCAATAAATTGTTACTCGAGAAGCTCGCAACCAAACAAATTCAGATAACGGATGCTCAGGTAGAAGACTATATGAAGACGCATGCCGATGAATTCAAGCAAGATACGGAATATAATATTCTACAAATTATTGTGTCAACTAAGGATCAAGCGAATAAAGTCATCGCGGAGCTGGCCAAAGGAGAGAGTTTTGCAACCCTTGCCAGAGATCGTTCCCTGGATGATGCAACCAATAACACCGGCGGTGATTTGGGTTGGATTGAAGGAGATGATCCCTTTGTTGCTGCTCCGGTTCTTGAAACGGCGAAACTCTTGAAGGTTGGAGAAGTGAGTAAGCCAGTCCCTGTACAGCAGGGGTTCGCGATTGTGAAACTGAAAAATCGGCGTGAGAAAGTGAATCCAGATCTTGCTTTCGTTCGTGAAAATGTGCGGAGAGAGCTCGCGCTTCGGGAAGCACCGCCTCTCAAGGATTATGTGCAGCAGCTTCGAGTGAAATGGAAGGTTAGCATTCTTGACCCTCAATTCCGTTGACATTCTGTGAAAATATGGTTGACAACCCGTAAGTGCATTGATAAGATGAATGTATTAATACCGACTAATTAACTCGGAAATCATCGATTATTTAACCTGGAGGGGAAAAAAGTATGGCAAGATTAGTACAAAGCATTACGGATTTGATTGGCGATACACCGCTTGTTCGTTTAAACCGCGTAGTTCCGGAAGGAAGCGCAGAAATTTATGTGAAACTCGAGTACCAAAATCCAGGTGCCAGCGTAAAAGACCGTATTGCCATCTCCATGATTGAAGTGGCAGAGCAAGAAGGTAAATTGAAGCCAGGCGATACGATTATTGAGCCAACTAGCGGTAACACAGGAATCGGAATAGCTTTAGTAGCAGCTGCAAAAGGATACAAGGCGATTCTGGTTATGCCAGAAACGATGTCATTGGAAAGACGCAACCTGCTTCGCGCTTATGGGGCTCAGTTGGTTCTGACGCCAGGAGCAGAAGGAATGAAAGGCGCGATCAAACGTGCTGAGGAACTTCAAGCAGAGAATCCTTCCTACTTCATCCCGCAACAATTCAAAAACCTAGCAAACGTGAAGGTTCACCGTGAAACTACAGGTCCGGAAATCGTTGAAGCGATTAATGCTCACGATGGCAAATTGGACGCTTTCATTTCGGGTATCGGTACGGGCGGAACCATAACAGGCGCAGGTGGCGTACTGAAAGAAAACTTCCCGAACATCAAAATATATGCTATTGAACCGGCTGCATCTCCGGTACTTTCCGGCGGCAAGCCAGGTCCTCATAAAATTCAAGGTATCGGCGCAGGCTTTGTTCCAGACATTCTGAACACAAGCATCTACGATGAAATTATTGCTGTAGAAAATGAAGATGCTTTCGAAACTTCACGTCGTGTTGCCAAAGAAGAAGGTATTCTTGGCGGTATCTCTTCAGGTGCAGCGATTTTTGCAGCGCTTAAAGTTGCTAAAGAGCTTGGCGCAGGCAAACGTGTAGTTGCTGTGATTCCAAGTAACGGTGAGCGTTACCTTTCTACACCACTTTATCAATTTGAAGAGCAATAAGATTACTTGCTACGAACAGCCTCCAGCTACTGCTGCTGGGGGCTTTTTTTCTGTGTAAGGTTGGAGTATACTAATGGACAACTAATCATCGGATATCACAGGAAGGAGGGCAAATATGATCCTAACAACAATAGAGCAGTGGCGTAATTGGTCCTCCGCGTACACAATGCTGCCTTATGTCATTAAACTGGGACTTGCCGACGACCGGATTGCTTCTTGGCAAGAAGCGTGGAAAGCAGCCGCGCCGGATTCCTTTGTCCTAGAAAGCGGCAAAGGGGGGCGTTACACGTTCTTCGGTTTACAGCCGTTTTCTATGGTTCATGGAACTGGTTTGGATGCGGAAATAACCATGACGGGCCCAGTTGATAAGGACAAGCCTCAAGTGTCACGCTTGCAAGGAAATCCGCTCGACATCGTGAAGCAGTGGATGTCCGCTTTTCGCAGCCCCAAAGTCGATGGAGCACCTAAGTTTCTTGGCGGCTGTGTAGGTTATTGGAGCTATGACGTGATCCGCACCATTGAGAAACTCCCGGAGCAAGCGGCAAATGATTTGCCGATTCCGGATTATAGCTTCGCTATGTATGACCAAGTTTGGACTTTGGATCATATCGATAAGAGCCTGTACATAGCGGTGCATATGCCGCTTGAGAAGAGCCGTGCAGCCGATGACACTTATCTCCGGCAGCTTTACGCACAGGCGCATGCTAAGGCCGAGGCGATGCTGGCTCGCTGGCATGCGATCCGCTCCAGCAGCTGGTCAGGCTCGCGCCTGGGCGGTGCGGACCAACCGGCGATCGCACGCGAGCAGCTGCACATCGACGTCGAGAGCATCGCAGGCATCCAGCCTGCCTTCGACAAAGCTGATTATATAGCGGCGGTGCAGCGCATCCAAGCCTACATCTCCCAAGGTGACGTGTTCCAAGTCAACTTGTCCGTTAGACAGAGCCGGCAGCTGCGCACGACGCCGGAGGAGATCTACGAGGCGCTGCGCATCGTCAATCCCTCGCCTTACATGGGCTTGCTGCGCTTCGCGGGCTTCGCCCTCGTCTCCGGCTCGCCGGAGCTGCTCGTGCAGCTCGAGGACGGCGTCCTGCGGACGCGTCCTATCGCCGGCACGCGCCCGCGCGGCAAGGACGAGCAGGATGACCTGCGCCTAGCCGGCGAGCTCATCGACAACGACAAAGAGCGCGCCGAGCACGTCATGCTGGTCGATCTCGAGCGCAACGACCTTGGCCGCATCTCGAAGTACGGCTCCGTCCACGTGAAAGACTTCATGGTCATCGAATACTACTCCCATGTGATGCATATCGTCTCGGAAGTCGTCGGCGAGCTCGCAGAGGGGAAGGACGCCTATGATGTCATTGCGGCGACTTTCCCCGGAGGCACGATCACAGGCGCTCCGAAGATTCGCACCATGGAAATTATCGAAGAATTAGAGCCAGTTCGCCGCGGACCTTATACAGGATCCATGGGGTGGATTGACTATAATGGAAATATGGAATTTAATATTATTATACGGACATTGGTAGCCGTACAAGGAATGGGTCATATTCAAGCAGGGGCTGGTATCGTTATTGATTCTATTCCTGAGCGTGAATATATGGAATCCTTGAATAAAGCCAAAGCAATGTGGAAAGCGATAGAATATAGCGAGCGGAGCATGAGCCGAGCTTAAGCCCTAGCAGGGCTGACGAAAGGGGAGCTTAGAATGATTTTAGTGATTGATAATTATGATTCATTTACGTACAACCTCGTCCAATATTTGGGGGAGATCGGTGAAGAAGTCGTCGTTCGTCGTAATGACGAGATTGATTTAGCGGGCGTTGAGGCTTTAGCGCCGGATCATATTTTAATATCTCCAGGTCCTTGCACGCCGAATGAAGCCGGAATTAGCTTATCACTCATCGACCATTTCAAAGGTAAAATCCCTATCTTCGGTGTCTGCCTAGGCCATCAATCGATTGGTCAAGCTTTTGGCGGCGACGTCATTCGCGCAGAGCGTTTAATGCATGGTAAAACCTCGGAGATTTTCCATGACGGGAAGACCTTATTCGAAGGGCTGCCATCCCCTTTTATTGCGACTCGCTATCATTCCTTAATTGTGAAGGTCGAGACGCTCCCTGATTGCTTGGAAGTAAGTGCACGTACAGCAGAAGGTGAAATTATGGCATTGCGCCATAAGGAATATCCGATTGAAGGTGTTCAGTTCCACCCAGAATCGATTATTACTCAGCACGGTCATCAGATCCTGCGAAACTTTCTTCGCCGCACAGCCAAAGCAGGAGTTTAAACTATGATGATTAGTGTTAATGGGATTTTAACAGATGATAAGGAAGCTGTGGTCTCGGTTTACGATCACGGCTTTCTTTACGGCCTTGGCCTTTTTGAGACATTTCGCACCTATAAAAAAGAACCGTTCCTTCTGCCCGAGCATCTTCGGCGACTATCGGAAGGCTGCCGTGAGCTAGGGATTGACTACGAGCCTGATCTTGCACACATTCAGCGTCTGATTGATAAGCTGCTTGGGGCTAATAACCTTGAGGATGCGTATGTCCGATACTCCGTTTCAGCTGGAATTGATGTACTTGGGCTGCCATCAGGCGTCTATCAAAAGCCTACAGAGATCATTTATATCAAGCCGCTTCCACCAAGGGACGAGAAGGTCTATGCACAAGGCAAAGCGCTGCAGCTGCTGAAGCTGCCTCGTAATACGCCGGAAGGTTTGTACCGATTCAAGTCCTTTCACTATATGAATAATATCCTGGCCAAAAGAGAGCTGCAGCAATATGCCTGGGCAGCTGGCGCAGAAGGTCTAATGCTAACTGAAGAGGGTTACGTAGCTGAGGGCATCGTGAGCAACCTCTTTTTCATAAAGGATAATGCTTGCTACACGCCGTCGCTGGATACAGGCATATTACCAGGCATCACAAGGGCCTATGTGTTACAGCTGGCACAGCAGCAGCAGATTCCTACACAGGGCGGCCTATACCGATGGGAAGACCTTCTGGAAGCCGATGAGGTTTTTATCGTTAATTCCATACAAGAGATTGTACCCATCACGACATTGTTCACACCCAGTGGACAATCTCACACTGTTGGAAATGGCGTCGTAGGTCCGATAACCCGCCAACTTAGCGATCTTTATAATTAACATTTGATTACAACAGGAAGTGAACGGTAATGAAAGTGTTATCCTGTAGAGGACATGAGCTGCCCATTAGTGATCGGACGATCATTATGGGCATATTAAACGTAACGCCAGACTCCTTCTCGGACGGTGGGAGTTACATTAGGATTGAAGATGCGGTACGCAGAGCTCGCCAAATGGTGGCGGAAGGCGCTGACATCATTGATATCGGGGGAGAATCGACCCGACCTGGTTTTGCCAAGGTCACACAAGAAGAAGAACTGCAACGGGTAATTCCGGTCATTGAGGCACTAAGTAAGGAAGTTAACGTTCCTATTTCTATAGATACGTACAAAGCAGAGGTCGCCAAGCAAGCATTAGAAGCAGGAGCGCATATCATCAACGATGTTTGGGGCGGCCAAGCCGACGTTCGAATGGCAGAAGTTGCAGCCAGCTACGATTGTCCCTTTATCATCACGCATAATCGTGTGGACCCGACTTATTCTGATTTTCTCCGTGACGTTACTACCGACTTACAGCTCTATGCGAATCAAGCTAGAGAAGTTGGTGTTCGGGAAGAGCGTATTATTTTAGACCCAGGCATCGGATTTGCTAAGACCTACGAGCAGAACCTTTTCCTCATGAACCATCTGCGTGCGATCGTAGACCTCGGATATCCTGTCCTTTTAGGCACATCCCGCAAAAGTGTCATTGGTTTTACACTAGGTCTGCCTCCTGAGGAACGTCTGGAAGGTACAGCTTCGACCGTGGCACTTGGAATCGCCCAAGGTTGTGGAATGATTAGAGTACACGATATTCAAGCGATGAAACGCTTAGCGGTTATGACCGATGCCATCATTCGCAGTTAACCTAAACTTTGGAGGCTTCTTACATTGGATAAAATAACGCTCTCCCGCATGCAGTTCTTTGGCAATCATGGTGTTTTTCCGGAAGAGAATAAGCTCGGTCAACGCTTTTATGTAGATGTAGAGCTTATGCTTCCGCTGGACAAACCCGGCAAGTCGGATCATTTGGATGATACGGTTAATTACGGAGAAGTATTTTTCAAAGTCAAAGAGATTGTAGAAGGCCGCACTTATAAATTAATTGAGGCTTTAGCAGAAAATATTGCATCCGAGCTGCTGCATACTTATACTAGTATCAATGAAGTGACGGTTCGCGTCATTAAGCCGCATCCGCCCTTTGCCGTATTTTTTGACGGGGTAACTGTAGAGATAAACCGAAAGCGGGCAAATGAATGACAGCCGAAGAACGAGAACAAGGTACGATAGCTTATGTCGCATTGGGATCCAATATAGATGATCGTGAACACTATTTGCAGGATGCGATTACAGCGCTGAACGAGGAATCGGGAATAACGGTGACTGGCTTGTCCAGCATCTACGAAACCGAACCGGTTGGCTATGTAGACCAATCTGCTTTTCTTAATATGGTTATTCAAATCATTACCGTTTTACCTGCAGAAGAGTTGTTGTTCACTATGCTTGCCATCGAGAAAAGACTGGGTCGAACGCGCGATTTGCGCTGGGGCCCGAGAACGATCGATTTGGATTTACTCCTTTACGGCGACCATCAGCTTACAACCCCCGACTTGATCATTCCGCATCCGCGGATGCATGAGCGGGCTTTTGTATTAGTTCCTCTCACTGAGGTTCTCTACAAGCGACAAGATGCTGCATTTGAATTCATCTCCGCGCATTTGGAGAAACTGGAAGGAAAGGAAGGCGTCATTCTATGGAAAAAAGCTCAGTAGCTCAGCGTATACGCGCTTTTCGTAAGTTGAAAGGGTACACTCAGAACGAATTAGCCGATTTACTCGGTGTGTCGATTGCCATCTTAGGCGCTATTGAAAGAGGTACACGCAAACCGGATACCAAAATTATAAATAAAATCTCGCAAGTCCTGAATATTGAGCCGGATGAGTTAGTTGCAACGGTTGCGAGATGAGAGGAGTGGAATCTTCGGTGCTGAAAATAGGAAATGTCGAAGCTCCCAATAAAGTCGTGCTTGCCCCAATGGCGGGCGTATGTAACCCTGCGTTCCGACTCATTGCCAAAGAATTTGGTACAGGTCTAGTCTGTGCAGAAATGGTTAGTGATAAAGCCATTGTTCACGGGAATTCCCGTTCGATGGAAATGCTTTATGTGGATGATCGAGAAAAACCGCTAAGTTTGCAAATCTTTGGTGGCGATACCGAAACCCTAGTGCAAGCGGCTAGAATCGTTGACCAACAGACGAATGCAGACATTATTGATATAAATATGGGATGTCCAGTACCGAAAATCACGAAGTGTGATGCGGGTGCAAGATGGCTGCTTCAACCTGAGAAAATCGAAGAAATGATCGCAACCGTTGTTGCGGCAGTAAGCAAACCAGTAACTGTAAAGATGCGTATCGGCTGGGATTCCGAGCACATTTATGCGATAGATAATGCTAAGGCTGTCGAAAGAGGCGGCGGTAGTGCAGTGAGCGTCCACGGGCGTACGCGTGAGCAGCTGTACACAGGTAAAGCCGATTGGGACATCATTCGTGATGTTAAGCAAGCCGTTTCAATTCCCGTTATCGGGAACGGTGATGTTGTGACACCTGAGGATGCCAAACGCATGTTAGACCATACGGGTGTAGATGGCGTGATGATTGGGCGCGGCGCGTTAGGCAACCCTTGGATGCTTTACCGTACCGTACAATATCTTGCCAATGGTGAACTACCGCCTGAGCCGACAGCGGAAGAGAAGATCCGTATCGCGATCTTACATATGGACCGACTCGTCGCTCTCAAGGGAGAGCATGTTGCTGTGAAAGAGATGCGCAAACATATGGCATGGTACCTCAAGGGCATGACAGGAGCGGCTCGTGTGAAGGATGCGATTATGGAGATGTTGAAGCGTGATGAAATGGTGCGAGCTCTGAATGATTACGTCGAGCATCTGGCATCGTCCACGATTGAAGAATCAGCCGTACTTCAATAAAAAATGCAGCTATGGTTGAGATTGACATTTTGAAACCGTTGCAATATAATCAGTCAATATTAATGTGTTCCTGCATATATTGAAAGACAAACGAGCAACTAACTTATTTAAGAAACGTGAATTCATACTACTTGAATCAGCTCTTTTAAGACCCAACTCCTAGCAGGAAGCATCGATTCAACGATATGAAAATCTTTCACATGACGGGAGATCAGTTGGAAATGGCTGAAAAAGAGGTCATTCTTACACCAGAAGGTTTAAGAAAGCTCGAAGATGAGCTTGAGCATCTGAAATCAGTGAAGCGTCGCGAAGTGGCTGAGAGAATCAAAGTTGCCATCGGATATGGCGATATCAGCGAGAACTCAGAGTACGAAGACGCGAAGAACGAACAAGCTTTTATTGAAGGCAGAATCATTACTTTAGAAAAATTGCTGCGCAATGCGCGTATTATTAATAACGATGATGTCGATACCAACACCGTTAGTGTTGGCTCAATCGTAACACTGAAGGACTTAGAATTCGGTGATTTGGTTGAATATAACATCGTAGGTACGGCGGAATCCGATCCGTTGATGAATAAGATTTCCAATGAAAGCCCTGTAGGTAGAGCTATTTTAGGAAAACAAAGGGGCGCGAACGTTGACGTTACCGTTCCTGCAGGCGTCATTCAGTATCAAATTATTGATATTAAAAAGTAGCGTGCAGCCGCATTCCTTTGGAAAGCTTCCTTTCGGAAGCTTTTTTCCGGTTTTAGCACCCTTTACTAATAAGTAGGAGATGAAAGCATGAGCCAGGAATTGGAATTGAACGAATTGCTCGTCATTCGCCGTAATAAATTGGACGAGCTTCGCGGTCTAGGTGTCGATCCGTTTGGCAGTAAATACGTAAGGACTCATTCAACCAAAGAAATCCTTACAGCTTACCAAGATAAAACCAAAGAAGAGCTGGATGCTGAGCATCATGAGGTCAGTATCGCCGGACGTATTATGCAAAAAAGAGGCATGGGTAAAGCCAGCTTCGCACATCTTCAAGACATTACAGGCAAAATTCAAATCTATGTACGTGAAGATGCACTAGACGCGAACAAATACCAAGCCTTTGATCTTCTGGATCTAGGCGATATGGTTGGGGTTCAGGGCGTTGTTTTCAAAACAAAAACCGGCGAAACTTCTATTAAGGTGAAATCGCTTGAGGTTTTGATCAAATCCTTGCTTCCGCTGCCGGATAAATTCCATGGTCTTAGTGATGTAGAACTGCGCTATCGTCAACGTTATGTTGATTTAATTATGAATCAAGATGTGCAGCAAACATTTATTCTTCGTTCCCGTATCATTCAGTCTATGCGTCGCTATTTGGATTCACTGGGTTATTTAGAAGTTGAGACACCTACGCTACATTCCGTAGCGGGTGGAGCGTCTGCGCGTCCTTTTAACACGCATCATAATGCTTTAGATATGCAGCTGCATATGCGTATTGCGATTGAGCTTCATTTGAAGCGCCTGATTGTTGGTGGATTGGAAAAAGTGTACGAAATTGGGCGTGTATACCGCAACGAAGGTATCTCTACGCGTCACAATCCGGAGTTTACAATGATTGAGCTTTATGAGGCTTATGCTGACTACAAAGACATCATGAAGCTTACGGAAGAGCTCATTGCACATATTGCGCAAGAGGTTCTTGGCAGTACAACGGTCGCATATGGCGATCACGAGGTCAATTTGGCTGTTGGCTGGAGACGTGTGTCCATGGTGGATGCCATTAAAGAAGTTAAGGGTGTGGACTTTAGCGCTCACATGTCGAACGAGGAAGCTCATCGCTTGGCCAAAGAGCATCATGTACAAGTTGAGCCTCACATGACATTCGGGCATATTGTGAATCAGTTCTTCGAAACATTTGTTGAAGAGACCTTAATACAGCCAACCTTTATTTACGGACATCCTTTAGAAATTTCACCGCTTGCCAAAAAGAATCCTGAGGATCCGCGTTTCACGGATCGCTTCGAACTCTTTATCGTAGCGCGTGAGCATGCCAACGCATTTACGGAGCTTAATGATCCTATCGATCAAAGAGAGCGTTTTGAAGCTCAGCTTCGTGAGAAAGAGCAAGGCAATGACGAGGCACATGAGATGGATGAGGACTTCATTCGTGCGCTTGAATACGGCATGCCTCCAACAGGTGGTTTAGGAATAGGAATTGACCGTTTGGTTATGCTATTGACGAATGCACCTTCCATTCGTGATGTACTGCTGTTCCCGCTTATGCGTGAACGTCAAGGAGAATAATGGCTTGCGTTTCGAGGCACCGAATAGGTGTCTCGAAACTTTTTAAAATAGTACTTGCAATGTCCATGGCGACTGTGGTATCTTATAAAAGTTGCCGCTGAGACAACGAAGAGCTTAACAAAAACAACTTATAAAAATAAGTTGCAAAGTAATTCTCGGTATGGTATATTGGTCTTCCGGCTTTCGAAAGAGAGCAGGTTGAACAAGAGGAATTGATCTTTGAAAACTGAACAACGAGTGAGTAAGCACAGTCGAGTAATCGACTATAAATGAGATGAATAATCTCGCTAGCAAGTCAATGAGTACAATTAAGCTTTTCTATTATGGAGAGTTTGATCCTGGCTCAGGACGAACGCTGGCGGCGTGCCTAATACATGCAAGTCGAGCGGATTTATCCTTCGGGATAAGTTAGCGGCGGACGGGTGAGTAACACGTAGGTAACCTGCCTATAAGATCGGGATAACTATCGGAAACGATAGCTAAGACCGGATAACTGGTTTTCTCGCATGAGAGAATTATGAAACACGGAGCAATCTGTGGCTTATAGATGGGCCTGCGGCGCATTAGCTAGTTGGTGAGGTAACGGCTCACCAAGGCGACGATGCGTAGCCGACCTGAGAGGGTGAACGGCCACACTGGGACTGAGACACGGCCCAGACTCCTACGGGAGGCAGCAGTAGGGAATCTTCCGCAATGGACGCAAGTCTGACGGAGCAACGCCGCGTGAGTGATGAAGGTTTTCGGATCGTAAAGCTCTGTTGCCCTAGACGAACAGCAAGAGGAGTAACTGCCTTTTGTGTGACGGTATAGGAGAAGAAAGCCCCGGCTAACTACGTGCCAGCAGCCGCGGTAATACGTAGGGGGCAAGCGTTGTCCGGAATTATTGGGCGTAAAGCGCGCGCAGGCGGTCAATTAAGTTGGGTGTTTAAGCCCGGGGCTCAACCCCGGTTCGCATCCAAAACTGGTTGACTTGAGTGTAGGAGAGGAAAGTGGAATTCCACGTGTAGCGGTGAAATGCGTAGAGATGTGGAGGAACACCAGTGGCGAAGGCGACTTTCTGGCCTATAACTGACGCTGAGGCGCGAAAGCGTGGGGAGCAAACAGGATTAGATACCCTGGTAGTCCACGCCGTAAACGATGCATACTAGGTGTTGGGGATTCGATTCCTCGGTGCCGAAGTTAACACAGTAAGTATGCCGCCTGGGGAGTACGCTCGCAAGAGTGAAACTCAAAGGAATTGACGGGGACCCGCACAAGCAGTGGAGTATGTGGTTTAATTCGAAGCAACGCGAAGAACCTTACCAGGTCTTGACATCCCTCTGAATACGGTAGAGATATCGTAGGCCTTCGGGACAGAGGAGACAGGTGGTGCATGGTTGTCGTCAGCTCGTGTCGTGAGATGTTGGGTTAAGTCCCGCAACGAGCGCAACCCTTGATCTTAGTTGCCAGCACTTTGGGTGGGCACTCTAAGATGACTGCCGGTGACAAACCGGAGGAAGGTGGGGATGACGTCAAATCATCATGCCCCTTATGACCTGGGCTACACACGTACTACAATGGTCGGTACAACGGGAAGCGAAGCCGCGAGGTGGAGCCAATCCTTATAAGCCGATCTCAGTTCGGATTGCAGGCTGCAACTCGCCTGCATGAAGTCGGAATTGCTAGTAATCGCGGATCAGCATGCCGCGGTGAATACGTTCCCGGGTCTTGTACACACCGCCCGTCACACCACGAGAGTTTACAACACCCGAAGTCGGTGGGGTAACCCGCAAGGGAGCCAGCCGCCGAAGGTGGGGTAGATGATTGGGGTGAAGTCGTAACAAGGTAGCCGTATCGGAAGGTGCGGCTGGATCACCTCCTTTCTATGGAGACTCGGATCTGATAGATCCAGTCAAGTATCTTCGGATACAAACAAGCTTACTCATTCGTGTTCAGTTTTGAAAGAGCAAGCCTCTTTCTGCAGGATGGTTAGCACCATGTTGCACTCGTTTGGTGATGATGGCGGAGGGGACCCACGCGTTCCCATCTCGAACACGACCGTTAAGCCCTCCAGCGTCGATGGTACTTGAACCGCAGGGTTCTGGGAGAGTAGAACGTTGCCAAGCGAGCCCACGTCAAGCTTTCGAAGAAAGCTTTCTTCGAAAGCTCGTAGGTGGGTTTTTATTTTGGAAAGTTTCTCATTAAGGGCCCTTAGCTCAGCTGGTTAGAGCGCACCCCTGATAAGGGTGAGGTCGGTGGTTCGAGTCCACTAGGGCCCACCATTTAACTTCATATAGAAGTTTATCCCATTATGGGGCCATAGCTCAGCTGGGAGAGCGCCTGCCTTGCAAGCAGGAGGTCAGCGGTTCGATCCCGCTTGGCTCCACCATTCATCATTTTTAAGATAGAAATTTCCAAGAAATTTCGACTTGAAATGAGGCAATAAGATGTGATAAGATAACTTTCGCCGCTGAAATAGGGCAAAGAAATGCGAATCACAGATTACAGTTGTTCCTTGAAAACTAGATAACGAAACAAAACGTAAAGTAAGAACTTAGGTAGCATGATCTTCGGATCTTGCGAAATTTTCAAATGTTTTTTTCTAGGTTAAGCTAGAAAGAGCACACGGAGGATGCCTAGGCACTAGGAGCCGAAGAAGGACGTGGCGAACGACGAAATGCCTCGGGGAGCCGTAAGCAGGCTTTGATCCGGGGATGTCCGAATGGGGGAACCCAGCTGTGGTAATGCGCAGTTACTCTAAAGTGAATACATAGCTTTAGTAGAGGCATACCCAGGGAACTGAAACATCTAAGTACCTGGAGGAAAAGAAAACAAAAGTGATTCCGTCAGTAGCGGCGAGCGAAAGCGGAATAGCCCAAACCAAGGAGCTTGCTCCTTGGGGTTGTAGGACCTCGATATGGGGTTAGTTCGGTAGGCGAAGTGATCTGGAAAGGTCCGGCATAGAAGGTAAAAGCCCTGTAGCTTAAATCGAACGAAACCCCTAGAGGTATCCTGAGTACGGCGGGTCACGTGAAACCCCGTCGGAATCCGGCAGGACCATCTGCCAAGGCTAAATACTCCCTAGTGACCGATAGTGAAGCAGTACCGTGAGGGAAAGGTGAAAAGCACCGCGGAAGCGGAGTGAAAAAGAACCTGAAACCGTGTGCTTACAAGAAGTCAGAGCCCTCTATATGGGTGATGGCGTGCCTTTTGTAGAATGAACCGGCGAGTTACGTTCCCGTGCGAGGTTAAGCTGAAAAGGCGGAGCCGCAGCGAAAGCGAGTCTGAATAGGGCGCTTGAGTACGTGGACGTAGACCCGAAACCGTGTGATCTACCCCTGTCCAGGGTGAAGGTGAGGTAACACTCACTGGAGGCCCGAACCCACGCATGTTGAAAAATGCGGGGATGAGGTGGGGGTAGCGGAGAAATTCCAATCGAACTCGGAGATAGCTGGTTCTCCCCGAAATAGCTTTAGGGCTAGCCTCGGATGTGGAGTTGTGGAGGTAAAGCACTGATTGGGTGCGGGGCCCGCCAAGGGTTACCAAGTCCAGTCAAACTCTGAATGCCACAAACTTAAATCCGGGAGTCAGACAGTGAGTGCTAAGATCCATTGTCAAAAGGGAAACAGCCCAGACCATCAGCTAAGGTCCCCAAGTGTGTGTTAAGTGGGAAAGGATGTGGAGTTGCACAGACAACCAGGATGTTGGCTTAGAAGCAGCCACCATTGAAAGAGTGCGTAATAGCTCACTGGTCGAGTGACTCTGCGCCGAAAATGTAACGGGGCTAAACACGCCACCGAAGCTATGGCTTGCACGTATGTGCATGGGTAGGGGAGCGTTGTATGTACGTTGAATTCTGACCGTAAGGACAGGTGGAGCGCATACAAGTGAGAATGCCGGTATAAGTAACGAAAAGATCAGTGAGAATCTGATCCGCCGAAAACCTAAGGGTTCCTGAGGAAGGCTCGTCCGCTCAGGGTAAGTCGGGACCTAAGGCGAGGCCGAAAGGCGTAGTCGATGGACAACAGGTGGAAATTCCTGTACCACCGTAGCCGTTATGAGCGATGGAGTGACGCAGAAGGATAGTGACGCGAGCTGATGGATGCTCGTCCAAGCAGTGAGGCTGGTTAGTAGGCAAATCCGCTAACCGTAAGGCTGGGCTGTGATGGGGAGGGAAACTTTAAGTACCGAAGGTCATGAGTTCACACTGCCAAGAAAAGCTTCTAGCCAGGCGAAGGTGCCCGTACCGCAAACCGACACAGGTGGGTGAGAAGAGAATTCTAAGGCGCGCGGAAGAACTCTCGTTAAGGAACTCGGCAAAATGACCCCGTAACTTCGGGAGAAGGGGTGCCTCGGTAGGGTGAATAGCCCGAGGGGGCCGCAGTGAAAAGGCCCAAGCGACTGTTTAGCAAAAACACAGGTCTGTGCGAAGCCGCAAGGCGAAGTATACGGGCTGACGCCTGCCCGGTGCTGGAAGGTTAAGAGGAGTGGTTAGGGGTTAAACCCGAAGCTATGAATTGAAGCCCCAGTAAACGGCGGCCGTAACTATAACGGTCCTAAGGTAGCGAAATTCCTTGTCAGGTAAATTCTGACCCGCACGAATGGCGTAACGACTTGGGCGCTGTCTCAACGAGAGATCCGGTGAAATTTTAATACCTGTGAAGATGCAGGTTACCCGCGACAAGACGGAAAGACCCCATGGAGCTTTACTGCAGCTTGATATTGGACTTTGGTACGATCTGTACAGGATAGGTGGGAGCCTTTGAAGCCTGAGCGCCAGCTTGGGTGGAGGCGCCGTTGGGATACCACCCTGATCGTATCGGAGTTCTAACCTGGTACCGTAATCCGGTATGGGGACAGTGTCAGGTGGGCAGTTTGACTGGGGCGGTCGCCTCCTAAAATGTAACGGAGGCGTTTAAAGGTTCCCTCAGAATGGTTGGAAATCATTCGCAGAGTGCAAAGGCATAAGGGAGCTTGACTGCGAGACCTACAAGTCGAGCAGGGACGAAAGTCGGACTTAGTGATCCGGTGGTACCGAATGGAAGGGCCATCGCTCAACGGATAAAAGCTACCCTGGGGATAACAGGCTTATCTCCCCCAAGAGTCCACATCGACGGGGAGGTTTGGCACCTCGATGTCGGCTCATCGCATCCTGGGGCTGAAGTAGGTCCCAAGGGTTGGGCTGTTCGCCCATTAAAGCGGTACGCGAGCTGGGTTCAGAACGTCGTGAGACAGTTCGGTCCCTATCTGTCGCGGGCGTAGGAAATTTGAGAGGAGCTGTCCTTAGTACGAGAGGACCGGGATGGACGTACCGCTGGTGTACCAGTTGTCTCGCCAGAGGCATCGCTGGGTAGCTATGTACGGAGGGGATAAGCGCTGAAAGCATCTAAGCGCGAAGCCCCCCTCAAGATGAGATTTCCCAGTATGTAAGACCCCTTGTAGACGACGAGGTTGATAGGTTCGAGGTGGAAGTGCAGCAATGCATGCAGCTGACGAATACTAATCGGTCGAGGGCTTAACCTAATATAGGGATCTTTGACGAAAGTCAAAGTCTCTCAGTTTGAACCCTAAATGTTCACTTTACGCAAGTTTCGTATCTAGTTTTCAGGGAATACTATTTCCTGAATGTATATATATCTTGGAGAGATACCCAAGTGGCTATAAGGGGACCCTCTGCTAAGGGGTTAGACTGCGTAAGTGGTGCGAGGGTTCGAATCCCTCTCTCTCCGCCAGTTTCCAAATATATATACCTTTTATGTGGCGGCGTAGCTCAGCTGGCTAGAGCGTACGGTTCATACCCGTAAGGTCGGGGGTTCGAGCCCCTCTGCCGCTACCATAAAACCAATCCAGTCGGAGGCTTAGCTCAGCTGGGAGAGCATCTGCCTTACAAGCAGAGGGTCGGCGGTTCGATCCCGTCAGCCTCCACCATTTTTATCTTTATGCCGTTGTAGCTCAACTGGTAGAGCAACTGACTTGTAATCAGTAGGTTGGGGGTTCAAGTCCTCTCGACGGCACCATTTTTATGGTTTAACTTTTGTAATACGGAGCTGTGGTGTAGTGGCCTAACATGCCTGCCTGTCACGCAGGAGACCGCGGGTTCGAATCCCGTCAGCTCCGCCATTTATTTTTTTAGTGAATTAGGACAAGCTAAAGACAATTACATAAGGCTCGGTAGCTCAGTCGGTAGAGCAGAGGACTGAAAATCCTCGTGTCGGCGGTTCGATTCCGTCCCGAGCCATTGAGATGGTTGTGCTGCATCAAAGCAGCATGGTTATCTCTCATCTGGAGGCTTAGTGAAGTGGCTAAACACGGCAGACTGTAAATCTGCTCTCTTCGAGTTCGGTGGTTCGAATCCATCAGCCTCCATTTTACCTTGAGTCATTAGCTCAGTTGGTAGAGCACCTGACTTTTAATCAGGGTGTCGTAGGTTCGAATCCTACATGACTCACTTTTAATAGTAAACGTAGAAGGCCGTGAGGTCTTTTTTTGTTTTATATAAAGAAAAAGCATCCATAAACCGGATGCTTTTTTTCTATTTCAACTTGTCTGCAACTGATTTCATTTTTTGCTTCATAGAGGCCGTTTTATCACGGCGATCGTCGATTTTGATGGATGTGGAGACACGCTCTGCACCATTCGTAAATGGGACTTCGTGGACGGCACGAATGACTTCTAGCAGGCGGTCTAACGGACCCTCTAGTATGGTGCCCATAGGCGTCATTTCAAACGATATATCTGCATGCTTTTCTAGTTCTTTGTGCAGATCTGCGACATAACCGCTGAGGCTGGTGGTGGTTGTCCCAATAGGGATAATGGTGAATTCTGCGATAGCCATGGAAGTCACTTCTCCTTTCATCTTGTAAAGCTCTCTTCCATTGTAGATGAGTGACTGCAGGCAATGCAATTCACCGTAAAAAACATTCTCCGCAAATTAAGAACTCGCAAGTTCAATAATATACAATCTGGGAGAAATTCATCTCTCCACTTCAGGGCTCCTCACTGCCTCCCAAGGGTCAAGTTGGCCAAGTTCAGTTCTTACATATCCGCGAGGATAGGCAGGGCCGCCATAACCGATCTCCGACCATACTAAAGGATGTGAGTAATAGGCCTCTACACTTAACTGAAGGAGTTTATGAAACAGTGCTTTTTGTGGGATGTCATCCCAAGCTTCCGTTGGAGGGTAGCTGGCATCACTGATTTGGAGCATGATGCGCTTTTGAGCAGCTTCGTCTAATTGGAAGAAAGGTCGGCTATCGGCTATCCACCCAGCCTCGTCAATTGCTTTAAGCCCCTGACGCAGGAGGTTTTGAATGGGAGGTACATTGAGCTTGCGCTGTCCTTCTCCTTTATTTTCTGCCAACGTTTGATCGATATGAGTTAGGATCGTTTGAATAACATCTCCTCGATGATCATCCATGAGCAGAGCGCACCAAGCCCGTAATGTTTCGGTTTCTACCGGAGTTAGAAAGTGGTAAGAATGCTCTCGCACCAGTCGGGAGGTCACTATGGACCGTGTATGGGAATCCCATTCCTTTTGCTCATCCATGACGTTGTAGGTCGGATAATAACTTTGATTTTTCAAGGTAAATCAACCTCCATAGATAGCAGTAAGATCCAAAATGCTAATGACAGAAAATAGTAAAGGCATCATAACGGCGGACCCGTAAGAAAGAAATCACCCCAGTACAATTATTTCCAAATTATCAAAGATTATGAGTTGGTTTTATTAAGCCATATTTAGCATCTATGTGCGTAACGGAGGTATGATCCATATGTACGATGAAGGTGACGTGAAAGGAGGGCTCTCACATTCACATGAGGGAGGGCACATATGTTACAATAAGGAGATAGATATAGAAGATATATAGGAGTAAGGAGAGAGGCAGATGGATTGGGAGCGTGTAAAAGAGCGTTTGGAAGCGGTTTTACAGTCACCTATGCAGATTAGCTTGATACCCGAGGCAGATTGGGAGCATTTGGCGGAAGAGCAGGCAGAGAATCTTGTGAGCTTTAGTCGAAGTGTTGTGCGTGGACAGGATGTGCTTTTTTATTTATCCAAAGAACATAAAGATATTCGCATTCTTCAGGTTTCCAAAGCTAAATTAACCTCTTCAGAGCGCAAGCTCGTGGAGCTAACTGTCGAGTCTAAGATGACATTAGAAAAAAAACAGTGGGGCACCTTTTTATCTGAAGATGAAAGAAAAGCACACCAATTAAGAGATTGGCTGCTGCTGCAGATGGAACGCGGTTCAACCCATGCCGAGCTGCCGGATGCGCTTGCTTCACAATCCTCTCTGTATTCAACGAAAATTCCGCTGTTGTTATACGGTGACTATTCTCAAAATCAGCGCGTTTCCTATGCGGAACTGAAGAAACTGTTGGAGTCTTTTTTTGAATCGGAAATTATCTTGATTCCTTTACTAGAAAAAGAGTGGCTGATCCTAGCACCTGAAGGTCTACTAACCAGTGGCAGCGAAGAGCGAGAAGGGGACGAGGAAGAAAGCGTAGAGCAGATACTCGACGCTCTCGGCTCTGGGCTTTATGAAATGCTTGCTAATGAGTGGGTTGGCGAATGTCACCTGGCCATTGATTATCCTGTAAAGCCTTCGAAATCACTGTTTGCCACGATCCTCAAACTGAGGGAAACCATCATGTTAGGGCGTTCCTTTCATGTAGGCAGCTTTATTCATCTTCGTTGGGAGCTACGTTTGGAGAAGCTGCTGCACTTGATTGACGAAGAGGAAAAAGCAGAATTCTTAGAGCAGGTGCTTCGCGGCATAGACCATGTGCTGGATGCAGAGACGGTCATCACGCTGGAACATTTCTTCACACTGGACTGCAACGTTAGTGAAACGGCGAAGAAGTTATATATACATCGAAATACCTTACTCTATCGTTTGGACAAGTTTAAAAATGAGACTGGACTCGATGTGAGAACGTTCAATCATGCGGTTTTAGTGAGACTTGCATTACTATTGTACAAAGTAACGAAAAGAAAGTGATTTTTTTGTAGGGATTGTGCATAGTCAGTCCGAACTGCGTAAGGTAAGATGAGTATATTGAAAAGTTGATCAGCAAGCATATGATCGATAAATCGTAGGGGGAATGAAACCATGGCAGGCGTACGTTTAAATCATATCGTTAAAAGATATTCTGGTGCAGAAGAATCCACAGTTAAAGATTTCCATCTTGAAGTTGCTGATAAAGAGTTCGTTGTATTGGTTGGAGCATCCGGTTGCGGAAAATCCACAACTCTTCGTATGATCGCAGGATTAGAGGAAATTACTGAAGGTGAACTTTACATCGGCGACCGCCTTGTAAATGATGTAGCTCCTAAAGACCGCGACATCGCGATGGTATTCCAATCTTATGCCCTTTATCCACATATGACTGTTTATCAAAACATGGCATTCGGCTTGAAACTTCGTAAATTCAAAAAAGCAGATATCGATGCTCGCGTTCGTGAAGCAGCGAAAATCTTGGATATTGTTCATTTGCTTGATCGCAAACCAAAAGCCCTTTCCGGTGGTCAACGTCAACGTGTTGCCTTGGGTCGTGCGATTGTTCGTGAGCCACAAGTATTCTTAATGGATGAGCCGCTTTCCAACTTGGATGCGAAACTTCGTGTACAAATGCGTGCGGAAATCACAAAATTAACAAAACGTCTTGGTGTTACAACGATCTACGTAACGCATGACCAAATCGAAGCAATGACAATGGGCGATCGCATCGTTGTTATGGATAAAGGTATCATTCAACAAGCAGCTACACCTGAAGAAATCTACAACTTCCCAGTGAACATCTTCGTTGCGGGCTTCATTGGATCCCCATCCATGAACTTCATGACTGGTTCATTGACACAAGAAGGCAGCGGTGTTTTCTTCAAAGCAGGTACTGTGAACGTTGAAGTTCCAGCTGGTAAAGCACAAGTACTGAAAGACAAAGGTTTCGTTGGTAAAGAAGTGATTCTGGGTGTTCGTCCAGAAGATATCCACGAAGAGCCTGTATTCTTGGAAGCATCCCCGAACACAGTATTCAACGTTAACGTTGAGTTGACTGAGAACTTGGGTCACGAAATGTACTTGTACCTGAACGGTATCGGCGCTAACACAGTAATCGCACGTGTTGACGGTCGTTCAGGAATCAAAGAAGGCACAAATGTTAAATTGGCTCTAGACATGAACAAAGTTCATTTCTTCGATAAAGATACAACATTGTCCATCTTGGTTAACCCTAATCTATAAGCTTTAACAGTAAGGCCAGCCGTTATCGGCTGGCCTTTTTTGTCTATTCATACAGTTTCATGAACACTTTAGTTGATTTCAACTAGCTATTCCATTACGATGAAACTATTGGAAAGAATGAATAATAGCAGATGAAGCACGTTTTGCACAGGTAAAACGCGGAGGAGACAGGACGATGGCCAAAAAAGTGAAGGTTTCCGAATTGGTAGAACAACTCCATATGGAGGTTCTTGCAGGTGAGTCTGGACTGAAACGTCCCATAACAACCGGTGATCTATACCGACCAGGTCTCGAGATGGCCGGATATTTTAATTACCATCCAAGAGAACGTATCCAGATGCTAGGGAAGACGGAAGTCACCTTCATGGAAATGTTAACGACGGGTGTCAGGCGCAATCGTGTTGAGCAGCTGTGCTCGCCGGAAGAAACGCCTTGTATCATTGTGACAAGAGGATTAGATGTTCCTGTTGAATTACTGGAAGAAGCGACAAAACGTGATCTCCCCGTACTTCGAAGCCAAATGTCTACGACGATTTTTGCAAGTCGTTTAACAGGGTTTCTAGAGAATAAATTAGCTCCAAGTACGACAATCCATGGTGTACTTGTGGATGTATACGGTATTGGCATGCTTATTACAGGGAGCAGCGGTATCGGGAAAAGTGAAACAGCGCTTGAACTTGTAAAAAGAGGTCATCGGCTTATAGCGGATGACGCTGTAGAAATTCGTCAAAATGGCGATAAGGTACTGACAGGAAATGCGCCTGAGCTTATTCGTCATTTGCTGGAAATCCGCGGTGTGGGTATCATTAACGTGATGACTTTATTCGGAGCTGGTGCTATCCGTAACGTGAAGAAGATTTCAGTTGTTGTTAAATTGGAAAACTGGCAGCAGGACAAGCAGTATGACCGATTGGGCCTCGATGAGGAATTGACCCGCATCATTGATACGGATTTGCCGCTAGTCACGATTCCTGTTAGACCTGGACGAAACTTAGCGGTTATCGTAGAAGTGGCCGCGATGAACTATCGTTTAAAACGAATGGGATATAACGCGGCCCTTCAGTTTACGAATAAGCTGACAGAGTCGCTGAACGAAGATTTTGAAGATTTCGATTGATTGAGCAGTATTATATAAAAATAATGAAGGAGTGAAACCATGCTCGAAAGTGTTGCGTTTTCCTTAGGACCGATACACGTCCGGTGGTATGGCATTATTTTAGGCACAGCAGCGTTAATTGGTCTGTTACTGGCAATTCGAGAAGGGAAGCGATTCCGAATCGTTCCTGACTTTTTCATGGATTTATTGTTAATTGGGGTACCTTCGGCGATTGTTGGCGCTAGACTTTACTATGTAGCCTTCCAGTGGTCCGATTATAAGGATAATTTAGCTGAAATTTTTATGATCTGGCACGGCGGGATTGCCATTTATGGAGCGCTAATTGGAGCGATTATCGGTACTTTTTTCTACGTAAGAGCCAAAGGGTACTCATTCTTGAGAATCGCGGACATCTGTGCACCAGGTTTAATTGTTGGGCAAGCCATAGGACGTTGGGGCAACTTCATGAACCAGGAAGCTCACGGTGGTCCTGTTACGGAGTCATTCTTACGAAACACTTTGCACCTGCCTAATTTTATTGTGAATCAAATGAACATTGAGGGTACTTTTTATCACCCGGCATTTCTTTATGAATCTGTCTGGAACCTCATTGGTTTAGTGTTTTTACTCTGGCTTCGTCGTAGGCCTTTCCTTCGGGCAGGGGAGCTATTTTTCAGTTATTTCATCTGGTATTCCATTGGTCGTTTCTTTATCGAAGGTGTTCGTACAGATAGTCTTGATTTCACAGGTCCCACGTGGCTTGCGTCGCTCTTGAATGCATTGTGGTCACCAATGAGAGTTGTATTTGAACCGGGCGTATTAACATATGGCGGCAATATAAGATTCTCGCAGCTGTTAGCGCTTCTAATTGTGATAGGGATGGCTATTGTTATTATCGTGAGAAGGAAAAGGGGATATGCGAATGTGCGCTATGCGGATCCAATTGTTTCCACGAAAGCTGAAGAGAAAACCAAAGTAGAGAAAGATCAAGAGATAGATAAAGGAGCAGACTATGATTCAAACCGTACTGTTTGATCTGGATGGAACGATTGTTGATACGAACGAGCTAATTGTGCAATCTTTCTTGCATAGTTTGGAAGGTGAGACGGCAGAGCCTGTTAGTCGGGAACTCATCATTCCCAATATGGGGCGTCCGCTTGTGGAACAAATGGAATTTTTTACAGGCAGGAAAGAGGTTGAAGAGATCATTAAGAAGTATCGGACCTTCAACTTATCCAAGCATGATGAGCTGGTCAAAGAATTCCCGAATGTACGCACGACGATGGCTAAGCTGCATGCAAACGGGATTAAAATAGGAATCGTAACGAGTAAGATTCGGCAAACCACCCTGATGGGTCTGAAGCTGTGTGGGCTGGATACTTTCGTTAGTAACATCGTGACCGTTGAAGATGTGAAGGAGCCGAAGCCGCACCCGGAAGGTATCATTGCAGCGCTTAAGGTGTTAGGAAGTACTGCGGACCAAGCGATGATGGTTGGAGATAGCCATTACGACATCGAGGCAGCTAAAAATGCGGGAGTCCTATCGGTTGGCGTATCCTGGTCGTGGAAAGGGCGCTCCTACTTAGAGCAATATAACCCGGATCATCTGATCGACGATATGCTTGACTTGCTTCCTATTGTGGGGCTTACGTCGGATGTGGATGTTGTTTGAGAAAAACGGATAAGTATCCGGTAGATGGACCTAATGCTTTATGGCAAATCTATCATACCGTTAGCAAATGGAAGGCGATGCGGAATTTCATATTCATACAAATAACGCGGTACTCGCCTTCGCTGCGTATGAAAAATTGGATCTACCGTCACATCTTGGGGATGAAGGTTGGTGAGCATACCGCTTTTGCTTTGATGGTGATGGTGGATGTCTTTTTTCCAGAGAAGATTCATATTGGGAGCAATACGATTATTGGGTATAACACGACGATATTGGCCCATGAATATTTAACAAATGAGTATAGACTTGGGGATGTAAATATTGGATCGCATGTTATGGTTGGTGCCAATACGACGATCCTGCCTGGGGTGACGATTGGAGACTATGCTATTATTGGAGCGGGTTCGGTTGTGCACAAGGATGTGGCACCACATAGTTTTGTGGCAGGGAATCCACTTCAGACGATTCGTGAAAAAATTGATGAGAAATGAGAGTTGTATGCTCTAGAGCCGTACAGCTCTTTTTTTGCGTATGAATGAGGAGATATCAAGAGCTGAAAATAAGGGGCAAGACGATTGACGGTCCTAAGCTTACATGATAAAATAGCCGTACATTCTTTATTTTGGTAGTATGGTAGCACGTTACTGTGTTAAAGTAAATAAAAGCAAATTGAATTTCTACATGTTGAGGTGAGACAGTGTCAAAGCCAAAAGTATTTGAAAAACCGTTAGGGGTTAAAGATTATTTGCCCGAGGCGGTTACGAAGCTGCGAAATATTGAATTCCGTGTATTGGCCTGTATGGAACGCTGGGGTTATAACCAGATCATTACGCCTACACTCGAATATTACGATACTGTTGGTGTTGCGAGCTCCACAGAAGATAAAAAGCTGTTCAAGCTGCTAGATCGTAAGGGAAAGACGCTTGTTTTACGATCTGAATTGACAGCGCCTATTGCGCGTGTAGCTTCTTCTTTGCTCAAGGAACATGCGTTCCCATTGCGATTATCTTATCATTCGAATGTGTTTCGTTCGATTGAAGAGGAAGCTGGGCGGGATTCAGAGTTTTTCCAGACGGGCGTCGAGCTTATTGGAGATGCTTCATCTGAAGCGGATGCTGAGGTGGTAGCATTAGCGATTGCTTCGTTGCAAGCGGCCGGCGTAGGCACATTCAAGATTGCGCTCGGCCATGTAGGCTTCCTGAACGGTTTGTTCCAAGAAACACTAGACGGACGCAGTGATGCACAGCTCGCGCTGAAAGAGCATTTGCTTAGCCGCGATTATGTGGGGTACCGCGAAGCCATTAAGTCGTTGGCGCTTACACCTGAGGTAGAGCGTGAGCTTATTGGCGTGTTGCGACTTAGAGGCGGAGATGAAATTTGCGAGCAAGCTCGTATGGTATCTCAACACCCTATTGCGCAGGATGCGATTCGTCATTTATGCGAAGTATGGGATGTATTGAAAGCCTATGGAGTTAGTGAGCATGTAGTCATTGATTTAACGATGATTGGAGATTTCTCCTACTATACAGGTATGACGTTTGAGGGCTATGCAGCCGATTTAGGCTTCCCGGTTTGCAGCGGCGGCAGATATGATAATCTGCTGAGTCAGTTCGGGCGTCCGGCTCCGGCGACGGGGTTTGCGCTTAAGACGAACCGGATCCTAGAGGTTACAGGCAAAGAGAACGTGGAGCGGCCAGGACGTGTGCTGATTGCCTACGATGCTGAGCATCGTGAAGAAGCGCTGCAGCTGGCGAAGGCTATGCGCAGCAGTGATGGTGAGGCTATCATTATCACACAGTTGGTGAGCGAGTATAAAGCTTGGTCGAACGGATTGTTGAACAAGGGAGACGGCCAGTACGAGCTTCACGGAACGGTCTATAGTGATGTTATTACGATGATTGATTCAGAAGTGTGATTAATAGATGCTTAAGAGCTAGTGCAAGTGTAATGCTGGAGCAGAGTAGCGAAATCAAATGCATGAAGTGGTCTCGCTCCGTTGATTGGAAGTTTGAAGGAGGTTGGAACGGTGGATGATATTCTAAAAGTAGCGATGCCGAAAGGCCGTATTTATAAACAAGCAGCGAAGCTTTTTCATAAAGCGGGTCTGCCGATCCCAGAAGACCTGGAAGAAGGACGCCGGCTCATCATTCCGGTTCATGAAGCTAGAATGGAATTCATTTTGGCGAAACCGGTGGATGTTCCTACCTATGTCGAATATGGCGTAGCGGATATCGGGGTTGTCGGCAAGGATGTTCTGATGGAGGAGAACCGCAACGTGTATGAGCTGCTCGATCTGGGTATCGCACGCTGCCGGATGTCGGTTATTGGACTGCCGGATTGGAAGCAAGAGATCAATCCGCGCGTTGCGACGAAGTATCCGAACGTCGCTTCTCAGTATTTTCGCGAGCGGGGGCAGCAGGTTGAGGTGATCAAGCTAAACGGCTCTATCGAGCTTGCGCCGCTGATTGGTCTGGCTGACCGTATCGTGGATATGGTCGAAACGGGGGAGACGCTTCGGGAGAACGGACTCGTGGAGCAAGAGGAGATTTTTCAGATTACGAGCCGCTTAATTGCGAATCGGGTGAGTTACCGCATGAAGAATGAGTCCATTCAGCGGTTGTGTGATATGCTGCAGGTTGTTTTGCCTGTGATGAAGGTGTAGAGCGGAAACGTACTTAAGAGGAACGACGATCCTCTATTTGAGTGAAAACGTTAAGAAATTTAAATTAGCGGAACATAGGGGCTCTATTTTGTGGTTATTCGGCTTTCTGAGGGCAGAAACAACGAAATAAGGGATAGAGGAACGGTTATTGTAAAGCGCGGAAAATAGGGCCAATAGAAAAGTAACAAGATCAAGAGAGGATGATGAAGATGCGGATACTTCCCGCCTCGGAATTTCAATTGAACCGCGAGGTCGAATACGGCTCACCCGAGCAAAATGAGACCGTCCGCCGCATCATCGATGAGGTGCGGCAGGATGGAGATGCCGCGCTGCGGCGCATGGCGCAGCAGTTCGACCGCGTCACCGTCGCTGAGCTTCGCGTCAGCGACGAGGAGATCCAAGCGGCGTACGCGCAGGTCGACGCCGGGTTCCTGGCGGCGCTGCGTCAAGCCGCCGCTAACATTCGTGCGTTTCATGAGAAGCAGAAACGCACGTCGTGGATGGACCTGCAGGCTGACGGCAGCCTGCTGGGCCAAATCATCCGACCGCTGAAGCGGGTCGGATTGTATGTGCCCGGAGGGAAGGCGGCTTACCCTTCCTCCGTGCTTATGAACGCCATCCCCGCGATCGTCGCGGGGGTGCCGGAGATCGCGATGGTGACGCCTCCGGCCACCGCGGGGGAAGAGGGCATCAACCCGCATATCCTCGTGGCAGCAGCCGAAGCGGGTGTGAAAGAGATCTACCGCGTAGGCGGGGCGCAGGCGGTAGCCGCGCTGGCCTACGGCACGGAATCGATCCCGCCGGTCGATAAGATCGTCGGGCCCGGCAACATCTACGTAGCGCTGGCGAAGCGCTTCGTGTTCGGCGTCGTCGATATCGACATGATCGCCGGGCCAACCGACATCGTCGTGCTTGCTGACGAGCACGCCGATCCTGAATACGTTGCGGCCGATTTGCTTGCGCAGGCCGAGCATGATGAGATGTCACCATCGATTCTGGTGACACCTTCGAGAGAGCTTGCCGAATCGGTGCGGCAAGAGCTGTGGCGGCAGCTGGATGTGCTGCCAAAGAAAGCAATCGCCTCTGTGTCCACTGCAACCAAAGGAGCTATACTCCTTGTGGATAACTTGGACGAGGGCATTGACGTTGTCAATCGCTTGGCGCCGGAGCATTGCGAGCTGTTGGTACAGGAGCCTTTTAACCTGCTGCCTCGCATTGAGAATGCAGGAGCTATTTTCCTCGGCGCCTACAGCACGGAACCCGTCGGCGATTATTTCGCTGGACCCAACCATGTACTGCCGACGAATGGCACAGCCCGCTTTTCATCGCCGCTGAATGTGGACGATTTCCTGAAAAAATCTAGCGTTATTCACTATAGCAAGGAAGCATTGATCGCAAACGGCGAAATGATTATGACGCTGGCCCGTAACGAAGGGTTGGAAGGTCATGCAAGAGCGGTAGAGATCCGACTCAAGAAGGAAGGGAAGTTGAACTAATGGCTGAACAAGATAAAGGGATCGCTCGCACAGCGCGTGTAGCCCGCAAAACGAATGAGACTGACATTACCCTCGCGTTTCAAGTAGATGGAACAGGCGTTTCTGAGATCCAAACTGATGTACCTTTCTTGAACCATATGCTTGATTTGTTCACAAAACACGGACAGTTCGATCTGAATGTCGTCGCTAAAGGCGATATCGAGATCGATGATCATCATACGGTTGAAGATATTGGTATTTGTCTAGGTCAAACCCTTCGTGAAGCACTTGGGGATAAAAGAGGGATTAAACGCTATGCCAGCGTATTCGTTCCAATGGATGAGGCGCTTGCGCAAGTCGTTATTGACATTAGTAACAGACCGCATTTCGAATATCGTGCGCAGTATCCGTCACAAAATGTGGGTAGTTTCGATACGCAGCTTGTTCAAGAGTTTCTGTGGAAGTTTGCTCTAGAAGCTCGTATCACGCTGCATGTTATCGTTCATTACGGACAAAACACGCATCATATGATTGAAGCTGTCTTTAAAGCATTAGGCCGAGCGCTAGATGAAGCAACATCGATTGATCCTCGTGTGCAGGGGGTTCCTTCGACGAAAGGAGTGCTATAGGAATGATCGCAATTATTGATTATGGGATGGGCAATTTACACAGCGTAAGCAAGGCTGTCGAACGTTTAGGTTACGAAGCTGTCGTAACTGGTGACGCTGAGCAGATCCTTGCAGCTGAGGGAGCTATTCTCCCAGGTGTAGGCGCATTCGGGGATGCGATGGAGCAGCTGCGCGAGTCGGGGCTGAATGATGTCGTCGTCCGTTATGCGGAATCAGGTAAGCCATTAATGGGTATTTGCCTTGGCATGCAGTTGTTGTTCGCCAGCAGCGAGGAGCATGGGGATCATGAGGGGCTTGCCCTTTTGCCTGGCTCGGTTGTTCGTTTTCGCGGAGACTACAAGGTGCCGCATATGGGTTGGAATCGATTAGTCTACAAGCAAGATGCGAGTCCGATTTTCCAAGGTATCGAAGAAGGGCACGTGTACTTCGTACACTCCTATCATGCGAAGCCGGAGCGCGAAAGCGACCTGTTGGCGGTAACGGATTACCATCAGCCAGTAACGGCTATTGTAGGCAGAGATAACGTATACGGCATGCAGTTTCACCCCGAAAAAAGCGGGGATATCGGCATGAAGCTGCTAAATAATTTCCTCGCTATGTGTAAAATAAGCAAATAACAGTCTTTATCGTCTCTTATTTGGTGAGATGGGGCGGGTTTGATACAGATAGAAGCTTCTAGGGACTCTTATTCCGTGTGAAAAGATTGAAAGGCTTGATTTCGGGGGAATAGAAGTCTGTAAAGACTCTTAGTTGGAGTAATGCAGCCAGTTTTGCACAAAGAAGTATAGCTTAGGAAGGAGGTGCCCATCATGTTAGCCAAAAGAATTATTCCTTGCCTGGACGTCAAGGATGGCAGGGTGGTAAAGGGCGTTAATTTCGTTAATTTGCGCGATGCAGGCGATCCGGTGGAGCTGGCAGCGATTTACGATAAAGAGGGCGCGGATGAGCTGGTGTTCCTCGATATTTCGGCTTCAGTGGAAGGACGGGCGACGATGGTAGAGGTTGTCCGACAAACGGCAGGGGAGATTACGATCCCTTTCACCGTTGGGGGCGGCATCTCCAGTGTAGACGACATGAAACGCCTGCTTCGCGCCGGAGCGGATAAGATCGGTATTAACACAGCGGCGGTTCGCAATCCTCAGCTTGTTTCGGATGGAGCTCGGAAGTTCGGTTCCCAGTGTATTGTCGTTGCTATTGACGCGAAGTTTAATGCAGAGTGGGGCGAGTGGGAAGTGTTCACGCACGGCGGACGCAACGCCACCGGCATCAAGACGTTGGAGTGGGCGAAACGTATGGAAGAGCTAGGTGCAGGAGAAATTTTGCTGACCAGCATGGATGCAGACGGGACGAAAGACGGCTTTGATTTGAAGCTAACGCGTGCTGTGTCTGAGCTGCTCACGATTCCTGTGATTGCTTCCGGTGGAGCGGGCAAATCGGCGCATTTCTACGATGTATTTACGGAAGGTAAAGCCGATGCAGGGCTGGCGGCAACTATTTTTCACTATAAAGAGTTAACGATTCAAGGGGTCAAAGACGACCTTAAAGGTAAAGGGGTTGAAATCCGATGACATTTTCAATAGATCAGATTACTTATGATGCACAGGGTCTTGTACCTGCCATCGTGCAGGACGCAGTCAGCAAAGAAGTGCTCATGCTTGCTTACATGAATAGCGAGTCATTGCAGCGTACGATTCAAACGGGTGATACTTGGTTCTGGAGCCGTTCCCGCGGGGAGTTGTGGAATAAAGGAGCAACATCCGGTCACACGCAAAAGGTAAAATCACTGCGTTACGACTGCGATGCAGACACGCTGCTGGTTCTCGTGGAACAAGTGGGACCTGCTTGTCACAATGGTACGTATACTTGTTTCACAGAAAATATCCCTGTAGAGGGGGCTACTCAAGAAGCCGCATCTGCCGCAGAGGGCAATCGTTTCGCAATCCTTGGCGAGTTGGAAGCTGTTATTGCTTCGCGTGACGCTGAGCGTCCGGAGGGCGCTTATACAACGTATCTTTTCGAAAAAGGTGTCGATAAGATTCTCAAAAAAGTCGGCGAAGAAACGGCTGAAGTGATTATCGCAGCCAAAAATAAAGACAACGATGAGCTTCGCTATGAAGCGAGTGATCTTATTTTTCACTTAATGGTCCTTTTGCGTAATAATAAGTTGCCTTTGGATGATATTATGAAAGAGCTGGCCAATCGGCATGTCAAAAAATAAATAACGCGACCTGGAGTGAATTCACGATGTTGATTGATTATCATACACATCATGTGCGCTGCGGTCACGCCTCTGGGGAACTGGAGGACTACGTCAAACGCGGCATCGAGATCGGGCTCACACAGTTGGGGCTTTCGGATCATATGCCGCTTTTGCATGTGGACCCTGCGACTTATTGGCCGGAAATGGCCATGCCGATGGAAGAGCTGCCTCGCTATGTCGAGGAGTGCCTGCATCTTAAAGAGAAGTACAAAGATCATATTGATATCCGTGTTGGGCTAGAGGGCGATTATATCGAAGGCTATGAGACGCAGATTGCCGCAATCATCCAAGCATACCCTTGGGATTATGTCATCGGTTCCGTCCATTTCCTTGGGGAGTGGGATATTTCCGATTTTAGGCAGCTCGCAGGTTGGGAAGGCAAGGATATTTATGAAGTTTATACCCAATACTACGAGGCAGTGAAGAAAGCAGTCCGCACAGGACTGTATGATTATATCGGTCATATCGATATGATTAAACGATTTGGTTATGTTCCGGATCGGGATACATGGGAGCTGGAGAAGGCGGCACTGGACATTGTGAAAGAATGTGATCTTGCGATCGAGCTGAATGCTTCGGGCTTGCGCCATCCGTGTAAAGAGATGTTTCCGAGCCGCCGAATGCTGGAATATTGTCATAAGGTGGGAATTCCACTCACGATAGGTTCGGATGCGCACCAGCCGGATCGGTTGTCCCAGTATTTGGACGAAGCCAGGGAACTCTTGAAATCCGTTGGATTTAACGAAATAGCCACATTTTCTGCCCGAAAACGACATCTTGTGACTTTTTAAATTCGACATGTTTCATGTATAATGAATAGGAACTGTATAATCTATTTAATGAACCTTCGGAGGTAACCATTAACCATGCATAGCGACAATGTTAAAATCTTTTCCGGATCTTCGAATCCGAAGCTTGCGGAACGTATTTGTAAAGAGCTCGGCCAGCCGCTTGGACAAATTAAGCTTTCCCGTTTTAAAAGCGGAGAAATTTACTGTCTTTACGAAGAAACGATTCGTAACTGTGACGTATTCCTGGTACAAACTTTTTCCCATCCGATTAATGAGCACATGATGGAACTTCTGGTCATGATGGATGCCGCGAAAAGAGCTTCTGCAAGAACGATCAACCTTGTCATCCCATACTATGGTTACTCTCGTCAAGAACGTAAAGCTGCTCCGCGTGAGCCGATTTCTGCTAAATTAGTAGCTGACTTGTTCAGTGCAGCTGGTGCAACTCGTGTCGTAACGATTGACCTTCATGCACCTGCGATTCAAGGCTTCTTCAATATTCCGGTGGACCACTTAACAGCGCTTGATCTGATCAGCGATAACATTAAAAGAAGAAATTTGCCTAACCCAGTTATCGTTTCTCCGGATGCTGGACGTGCGACAACGGCTGAGAAAATGGCCAACATTCTCGACGCGCCATTCGCAATGATGATCAAGAAGCGCCCAGAACATAATGAATCGGTGATTACCCATGTCATTGGTGATGTAGCCGGCCGTACGCCGATTATTATCGAGGATCTTATCGATACCGGTACGACGATTGTCAACGTTGTTGAGAGCCTGAAGGAAAGAGGAGCGCATGACGTATATATTTGTGCGACACATCCTGTATTCTCCGGACCTGCCCTGCAGCGCCTAGATCACCCTAGCATTAAGGAAGTCATCATTACGGACTCCATTGCGATTCCGGAAGGACATTCCGATAAATTCAATGTGCTTTCCGTAGCTCCGCTGTTGTCTGATGCGATTCGCATTATCAATGACGGTGGCTCCCTATCCTCCCTCTTCAAATACGGCGGCGTATAAGGAAGCTTTACAAGACGACTTTGAAAACGATGCGTATGCAGGAAGTGGATTCGGCGTCGAATCTTGAACAAAGTCTGGGAACTGCGGTACTCACGTAGGCTTACCTACGCTCCGTTCCTCGTTCCTCAGACTTTGTCCAACCTTCTCGGTTTTGAAAGCCGACTTTTTAAGCCCCGATTGAACAAGGGTCAATGATAAAAAGCAAGACCAGATCTTACCTTCGGATTATGTTTTTGGCTTCCAAGCGATCTATGGTATAATTTGAGTGTAATCAAATTGCCGGAGGTGTCTTGCTATGGAAAAGATTAAGCGTGTGTCCGAAGCGCCAAAGCCTAAAGTTATCTCAATTAACATGGATGCCGCATTCTTTTTCGAGAGAGCGGTTCAATCTTTGGATCGGTTTCATTATGATAAGGCATTGAAATATTTCCGGCGAGCTGCAGAGTATGAGCAGGATAATCCTGTGAATCACTGCAATCTCGCAGGAGTTCTCTCCGAAATGGGCAATTATGACGAGTCGAACCAAATTCTGCAGCATGTCCTTGATACGATCGATCCCGAGATGACGGAATGTCACTTTTATATGGCAAACAACTATGCCAACATGGAAAATTTCGAGCAGGCCGAACAAGCGTTAGTTCGATATTTGGAGACTGACCCCACAGGTCAATTCATGGATGAGTCCGAAGAAATGATGGAAATGCTGAGCTACGAGCTTGAACGTCCCGCCCCTCTCACTAGCATTAAGAGTCGAGAAGGGCTCTTCGAGCATGATAAAGCCCGTGCGCTTCTCGAAGAGGGGAAATTCGCTGAAGCTGTGAGGCAGTTAGAGAAATTGGTGAAGAATCAGCCTGATTTCACAGCTGCGCGCAACAATCTGGCCCTTGCATATTACTATATGGGTCAGTTTGAGAAGGCGATGGAAACGATTCGTGCGGTGCTCGACATTGATGCCGGAAATCTGCATGCGCTGTGTAATATGGCCATTTTCCATCAGCATTTCGGTAACAAGGAGGAGTTAGCTGAGCTAACCGCTCTATTGTGCAAGACGTTTCCTTTTCAGCAGGATCATGTGTTCAAGCTTGCTACAACGATGGGTATCCTTTCTGAGCATGAGAAGGCATACCACTTGTTTAAGCGTCTGCTTAAAGCAGGAGACGGGACAGCAGACCCTTGCCTCTATCATTATGCAGCGGTAGCAGCCAGTCATATCGGTCGATTCGGCGAAGCTTACCGTTATTGGAAGCAAGCCGAGAAGCTAGATCCCGGTGCCGAAATCTCTAAGTTTTACTTGGAGCAGCTGCGCTCACGCGAGAAGGCAGAAGGGCCGCTAACTTGGAGCTATCACTATCATCTGCCCTTCGAAGAGCAGTTTAAGGTGTTGGAGAAATCCACGCAAGGAATCCCGGATCAATTGAAGAAAGATCCGCTAGTCCGATCCTCTTTCTTCTGGGCTCTGCGTCATGGTGATATCGAAACGAAGCTGCAGGTGATTCAAGCGTTCGGTTTAATTGCTGATAATGAAGTGAGAGATGCTTTGCAGGATTTCATCTTAGATCGTCAAGAAGATGACTACTTGAAGAAAGTCGCGATTTTCGTGCTTCGCAGTATGGGGATCCGAGAGTCACTTCCCGCCTATCTGGAGAACAAAGAGATTATGGTAGAGGCCTCTCCTTATTCGCCGCATTTGCCCATTTGGGATGCCAAATGGCAGAGTGTGATGGAAACGGCGCTGTCGCATATGCACAAGCGCTATGACATGGTTCAACAGTATGATTTGGAAATTCTATGGGTTGAATTTTTGACGAAAATTTACCCGGCAGTGCCTAAGATTCATAAATCTGAGGGCTGGGCAGCAGCGTTAGAATATTTGATCGCCAAAATGCATCGCCGAGCTATTTCCTATCAGGAAGTATCTACGCGCTATGGCGTTACAGTCTCAACAGTAAGCCGCAATGTAAAGTTAATTGATGACACATGTGGTTTGCGTGAGAAAATGGAAGCTATTTTCAATAAATTCACGAGTATTTGATAGCCAGTCTTTTGCCTTGTCGAAAGACTTGGCTTTCATACATAAATAAAGCGGCGGTTTCAACTGCCCGCATGGAAGTAAAATAAAGCGGAGCATACGAAGGCTGTCTTGATGAAGCAAAACGTAGGCGATGCTTACAAAGATAGCTTTCCTGAGGAAAGCACCTAGGAGGGAAACCATATGTACAAATCAGTCGTTGTAGGAACAGGACCATCCGGTCTAACAGCAGCCATTTATTTAGCGCGCGCCAACCTTAGCCCACTCGTTATTGAGGGGCCGGAGCCAGGCGGACAGCTTACCACTACTACCGAAGTAGAGAACTTTCCGGGCTTCCCTGAAGGGATTATGGGTCCTGAATTAATGGAGAATATGCGTAAGCAAGCAGAACGTTTCGGCGCCGAATTCAAAACCGGTTGGGTGAACTCTGTTGAGCTTACGAATCGTCCGTTCAAACTGCAAGTTGAAGGTCTTGGCGAGATCGAGACAGAAACACTGATTATTTCCACAGGTGCTTCAGCCAGATTGCTAGGAATTACCAATGAGAAAGAAAATATCGGACGCGGCGTAAGTACTTGCGCAACGTGTGACGGATTCTTTTTCCGCGGCAAGAAGATTGTTGTCGTTGGTGGCGGTGACTCCGCCATGGAAGAGGCGAATTTCCTTACTCGCTTTGCTTCGGAAGTTCGCTTAGTTCACCGTCGCGATGAGCTCCGCGCTTCGAAAATTATGCAGGATCGTGCTCGCGGTAACGAAAAAGTGAAATGGGCACTGAATAATACACCGCTTGAAGTGATAGCTGGTGAAAAAGGTGTAACAGGTCTGAAAGTCAAAAATAACGAAACCGGTGAAGATGAAATCATCGAAACGGACGGTATCTTTGTAGCTATCGGCCATACACCGAATACGAAGTTCTTAGGTGGACAAATCGATACGGATGAGCAAGGCTATATTATTGTGAAGCCGGGCACGACGGAGACGAATATCCCTGGCGTATTTGCTTGTGGTGACGTGCAAGACACGAAGTATCGTCAAGCGATTACAGCAGCCGGAAGTGGATGCGCAGCTGCCCTGGAAGCTGAAAAGTTCCTAGAAGGCAACATCGTACACGATTGGAGCCAGTCGCTGTAAGTGGTTTGGAGTCTTTACAGCAAACGTGGAGGGCTAATCTCTCCACGTTTTCTCTTTTCATGGAAGCTGTTGAATCTTGACCAGTTTACAGGCTTGACTTATAGTTGGAACAGGAGCATATGCCCGAAAATTATTATGATTATTCATGAGGTGACCTTGCAATGTCAGAGCAGATTTATATCGGTGTAGATTTAGGCGGTACGAATATCAAAGTAGGTATCTGCGACGAGCAGGGGAAACTGCTGCAAACGTTTGAAGGCCCTACAGGCGCTGAAAATGGCGCTGATTTTGTAATTGAGCGAATTGCGCAGTATGTCCGCCAAATTGTCGAAGAGTCTCCGTTTGAATGGGAGCAAGTGGCTGGTATTGGCGCAGGTTTAGCCGGATTCATGGATATTCCGGAAGGTTTCGTTAAATTCTCTCCCAATTTGCAATGGCATAACGTCCCAGCGAAGAAAATGCTTGAAGAATTTCTTGGTAAAACGGTTAAGATTGACAATGATGCCAATGTAGCTGCTTTAGGCGAAGCTTGGGCAGGCAGCGGAGCGGGAATTCCGAATGTAGTTTGCTATACGCTTGGAACAGGTGTTGGCGGCGGGATTATTATTAACGGGAAAATTTATCAAGGTTCTGCAGGTATGGCTGGAGAACTTGGTCATATGTCCGTTGTGCCTGACATTGAAGCGATTCAGTGTGGCTGCGGACAAATGGGTTGTCTAGAGACGGTATCGTCAGCGACAGGCATCGTTCGTATGGCGAATGAAGCGGTTGAACGCGGCGAGAAGACGTCATTAGCTCTTCACGAGAATATTGAAGCGAAGCATGTCTTCGATGCAGCCAAGAGCGGAGATGAAGTATCCCTGCGCATCGTGAATCGTGCTGCATATTATATTGGACGCTCGATGGCTATTGTGGCTGTTGTGGTTAACCCGAAACGATTTATCCTTGGTGGTGGTGTTTCTAAAGCCGGGGAAATTTTGTTCCAGCCGATTCGTGAAACCTTTAAGAAGTACACGCCAGAAGTAGCCGCAGAAGGTGTTGAGATCGTTGCTGCAACGCTTGGTAACGACGCGGGCATCGTAGGCGCTGCTGGTTTGAATTTAAGATAGACGTAATATGAACTGTTCGTAGGGTTAGCTGATCTGAGTTGGCCTGCGAGAAGCACTCCAAAGGAAGGTGTCATCCATGGAAGAGAACCACCCTTTAGCGAAACTGGTCATAATTACAGGAATGTCAGGTGCAGGTAAGACGATTGCCGTACAGAGTCTAGAGGATCTTGGATTCTTCTGCGTCGATAATTTACCACCTGTGCTGATTCCTAAATTTGCTGAGTTGATCGAGCAGTCGATGGGGAAAATCGGCAAAGTGGCACTGGTAATTGATTTGCGAGGGCGTGAATTTTTCACTGCACTTCAGGAGTCGCTTCGTTATATCCAAGAGAATTACACGCTTAGTTATGAAATTCTATTCCTAGATGCTACCGATGCTACGCTAGTACAGCGTTATAAGGAAAGTCGCCGCCGTCACCCGCTAGCTCCCGATGGAGCGCCGCTTGAAGGTATAGGTCTTGAGCGAAAACTGCTTGAAGAACTAAAAGGCTTAGCCACCCAGGTTATTGACACAAGTACGCTTAAGCCGGTGCAGCTCAAAGAAAGAATTATTTCCCGGTTCACCAATTTGGAAACAAACCGCATATCTATAAATGTAATCTCCTTCGGATTTAAATATGGTGTCCCTATTGATGCTGATTTAATCTTCGATGTTCGCTTCTTACCGAATCCACACTATGTGGAACAGCTTCGACCACAGACTGGTCAAGATCCCGATGTGTATGACTACGTGATGAAGTGGACTGAGACGCAAGAGTTCCTGAATAAACTGCTCGATATGCTCCATTTCTTAATGCCTCAGTATAAGAAAGAGGGCAAGAGTCAGGTTGTTGTAGGGATAGGCTGTACTGGAGGTAAACACCGATCCGTCGCCATCACGGAATATCTCGGTAAAGTGATGGGGAACAGCGAAACCGAAACCGTGCGTTTGAGTCATCGAGACGCCGAGCGGGACCGTGTATAAGCAGTCCTACGATTAAGAGGGTGGAAAGAAGTATGGAACATGTTGAATTGCAACGCAAGCCCAGAATAGTCGTTATTGGCGGTGGAACAGGTCTTTCGGTTATGCTTAGAGGATTGAAGGAGAAGCCGGTTGATATTACAGCCATTGTGACGGTAGCGGATGATGGAGGAAGCTCTGGTATTCTCCGAAATGAATTGCAAATGCCGCCTCCTGGTGACATTCGCAGTGTGCTAACGGCCCTTGCTGATGTCGAGCCCTTGTTATCTCTTATTTTGCAATATAGATTTCAAGTGGGTACAGGTTTAGCTGGACACAGTCTGGGAAATCTAATACTAGCAGCACTTACAGATATTACAGGTGACTTTGTCACTGCGGTTCAAGAAATGAATCGGGTATTTGCTGTTCGAGGTCGGGTGCTTCCCGCATCGAATCAAGCTATCGTATTGAAAGCGATCATGGAAGATGGTACCTTAGTCGTAGGTGAGTCCAAGATTCCAAAAGCGGATGGACGCATCAAGCGTGTATTCATCGAGCCGGCTAATGTGACACCGCTAGCTGAGGCTATTCAAGCAATACGCGATGCGGATGCTATATTGTGCGGTCCTGGTAGTTTGTATACCAGCTTGCTGCCGAATCTACTTGTCCCTGGAATCGCGGAAGAGATTGTGAAATCAAATGCTGTAAAGTTGTTCATCTGCAATGTGATGACACAGCCAGGCGAAACCGACGACTACTCGGTCAGCGATCATCTAGATGCCATTTATGATCACCTAGGCCAACACTTGTTTGACTATGTGATTGTGAACAATGGGGAAATCCCTCCTCAAGTCCAGGCGAAATATGCGGAAAAGGGTTCGAAAGCGGTTCATTTGGACCTGGAAGAAGTCACGAAGAGAGGGTATCGGATTATTGCTGATCGACTCGTGCTATTTCGTACCTACCTTCGTCATGATGCGGAGAAATTGAGTGATCATATTTATCAGCTCGTCGAAAGCTGGATGTTAAGGAAGAAGTGAGTCCCTTGTCCTTTGCGGCAACAACCAAAAAAGAATTAACGCTAATTGCAGATGCGGAAGCATGTTGTGAAAAAGCGGAGCTGTCGGCTTTGATTCGAATGAATGGATCTGTACAGTTAACCAGCCAACGTGTTGTACTTGATATTTCCACTGAAAATGCAGCTATTGCTAGGCGGATTTACACGCTCATCAAAAAGACGTACAAATTGCACACCGAGCTGCTCGTGCGTAAAAAAATGCGTTTGAAGAAGAATAACGTGTATATCGTTAGAGTTCCTGGTCAGGTTCAGGAGCTGCTCAGTGATCTGAAAATCGTTTCCGAAGGGTTTATTTTCACCACGGGAATTAACAAAGAGATCATTCGAGGCAACTGCTGCAAACGTGCCTATCTTCGTGGGGCATTCATGGCTGGAGGCTCGGTGAATAACCCCGAGGGTTCTTCGTATCATCTCGAGATTGCCTCGATTTACGAGGAGCACTGCAAGGCGTTGTCGCAGCTTGCGAACAAATTCGATTTGAATGCCCGCTGCATCGAACGCAAAAAAGGGTTCGTCTTGTATATCAAAGAAGGCGAGAAGATTATCGAGTTTCTAAGTATCATTGGGGCACATCAAGCGCTGCTGCGCTTTGAAGATGTCCGAATCATGAAGGATATGCGCAACTCGGTGAATCGCATTGTCAATTGTGAAACAGCGAATCTCAACAAGACGATCGGTGCAGCTGTTAGACAGATTGAAAATATCCGTCTCCTACAAAGGGAGGTCGGGCTCGATAGCTTGCCTGAGAAGCTAAGAGAGGTTGCCGAAATTAGACTTCAGCATCCCGATCTGAATCTCAAGGAAGTTGGCGACATGCTTAAGGGCAGTGTGAGCAAATCCGGCGTCAATCATCGTCTGCGAAAAATTGACGAATTGGCTGAAAAACAGCGGAATTCGTAGATAAGAAGCCCCTGTACAGCGCATCTATAAGTTTTTCTCATTTTTTCTAGTGTACTTCAGGGAAAAATGCTATAATGTTAAAACATAGGGAATAGCACTGTTATCAATAGTAATTCATATAAGCTCCATATTAGGGGGAATTAGTTCCATGTCCAGACGTCCAGTCGTTGTGAAGTTGAGAACAGGACTTCATGCCAGACCTGCGGCATTGTTTGTTCAAGAGGCGAATAAATTTTCATCCGAGATCTTTGTTGAGAAAGATGAAAAGAAAGTGAATGCGAAAAGCATCATGGGAATTATGAGTCTTGCGATCAGTACAGGGACCGAAGTCTTCATAAGTGCAGAAGGTTCGGATGCCGAGCAGGCTGTAAACGCTTTAGTCACATTAGTCAGCAAGGAAGAATTGGAAAACCAATAATCCTTCAAAAGCTTCCTTTCGAGGAGGCTTTTTTGCCAGTGAAGCGGTCGTACAGTATGCAGATTAATAAGTGTCAAATTTGTTAACAATTAGGGGAATTAGCAACCTTTTTCTCTTGGCGGCGTCTAATGAACGTGGTCAACGAAGGAAAGGGCTATTTGCCATTCCTGCCGTAATGTATTCAAATGCTAAAGGAGCCAGAGAAGAGAATGAAATTGAATTCGCTAAAAAAAGAGGTTACCCTCCTGCTTGCGTTGATCGTGTTTCTTGCTAGTACGATTACAGCACCGGCAGCTTACGCGGTATCGACAAGCTCGTCCTTCATTTTACTTTATATCGATAAGTCAGAAGCATTCGTTAATGATCAGCAAATCCATTTGGATTCTCCATCTACCATTATCAATGGCAGCACGTTCGTCCCTGCTAAATTTCTTGGAGATACGATGGGTTTCAAGGTGGAGTGGAATGATGCCTCACGGACCATTCAGATGACCCCTCCGGGTTACAACATCGTTCTCGATTCTGATCATAAAACCGTGACAACGAATGGGGTGGATATTCCTTTTAACTCGGTTGCTGCGATCGTAAATGGAAAGCTTCTGGTGAAGCTAACTTGGTTGGCCGATTATATGGGCGCGAAGTATAAATATAACAACGAACTTCGTCGAGTAGAAATCGTACATTTTAAGTCGCCTGAGGGCATCTACATTGACCAGGATAGCAACTCCAGACCTGTAGCTAAGTTTACAACGGCAAAGCCTACATACCGTCTTGGAGAGCCTGTGAAGTATCTCGATCTTAGCTATGATCCCGATGCGGAAGGTATCGCCTCCTATGATTGGGCAGGCAATCAGGAAGCCTTTTTCAAACCAGGTACATATCCGGTTACTTTGACGGTTAAAGATGGTCACGGACATGTAAGTAAATTGTTCAAAAGCTTTGTAACAGTGATTAATGAACCTTATTTGAATGAAGTAGAATACCCGATTTATATGAAGCCGGTTGGTGGTTTTATTAAGTCGGACTGGGGTACCATTTGGGCGCATTTCAATGAAATGGCTCCATTGCCTAAAAAAGTAACGGAAGTTCCGGGACGCACGCTGCTTGTGAGCGACAGTCCGGAGGAATTTACAGAGAGCGGTATTCTGTACCGTGATAACATCAATGGTAAGGCTCGACTGTATGCCGATCATATCAACGGTACGAAGCAAAAGATGACCATGGCAATTTTTGCAACGAATAACTCGGATAAACCGGTTAAGATCAAAACAACGAATAAAGGGGAGGTATATCCTTCCGTTTATGCGAATTTGATCGGTAGCGAAGCATCCGTAGACTTCCTTCTAGGCAATGTGTACACGGACGAACTAACGGTGCCTCCTCATGAGACTTACGTGTATGCGAAGCTTCCGGACTTCTATCCGGGGCAGGGTGTGAACTTATTTTACGATGTGGAAACAGACGGTGAGCTTCAAATCTCATTCGGTGTGACTGATCGCATGCTGACGCCAACGATAGCACAAGAGCTTCCGTTATTGGGCTTCACAGGCCATGTACGCGGGACGTTCCCGATATCGGAGATTAAATGGGATGTAGATGCCACAAGCTTCACGAAAACGTCGGTACTTACGATTGGGGATAACAAGACGGATCCGTTCGTTAAAGGGTATGACGTGATGCGCAAGGAGAACGTGGAGAACGGCGGTAATTATGGCGTGGTCTATAAAATCCATGCGGATAAGCCGCGTAAGATGGCTGTTATGATTATGGCCAAAGGTGGCGTGTTCAAAGGACCGTTCAAAATCAACGGTGAGATCATTCCGGTTCCTTACTCCGGTGTCATCACGGCTTTTGACGGAATGGAAGTGCTGGCTCGTACGACGGGTACGGAAGACGCGCTGGATATCGAGTTCACGCCTCCGGCGGGGTCGGCATTCCCGATTGACCTGATTTTCTATCCGTTGGATGAGAAGAAATAAGATGAAAAGATAAGAGCCCTTGGAGATCCTAATGATGCGTACAGCATAACACTGGGATCTCAGGAGGCTCTTTTTTTTGTGGACTTTGTGGCGGCGGTCAGAGATGGGGAATAAGCTCGGAAATCGACTGATTCGCATGTGAAGTGAGCTTCGGTTTCCGAGCTTATAGCGGCGGTGGTAAGTGAAATGTGTATGCTCCATAAAAAAACCAGCCGCACAACCGCTCGTATGAGCAGTCCATGCAGGCTGGTTGTTATTTTACAAATTAGACGCGCTCGATGACTTTATCGATGAGTCCGTATTCGGCCGCTTCCGCAGCGCTCATGAAATTATCGCGGTCTGTATCCTTTTCGATGCGCTCGAAAGTTTGGCCCGTGCGCTCTGCTAGGATTTTGTTCAGGTTGTCTCTCATTTTCAAAATGCGCTTAGCGCGGATTTCGATGTCTGAGGCTTGACCTTCAGCGCCACCTAGTGGCTGGTGAATCATGACTTCACTGTTAGGCAAAGCGTAACGTTTGCCTTTGGCACCTGCTGTGAGGAGGAATGCGCCCATAGAAGCAGCCATACCAACGCAGATCGTGGATACGTCTGGCTTAATGAACTGCATCGTGTCAAAGATGGCCATACCGGCTGTAATGGAACCGCCAGGGCTGTTGATGTAAAGCGAGATATCTTTATCAGGATCTTGTGCGGCCAAGAAAAGTAGCTGAGCAATGATGGAGTTAGCCACAACATCGTTGACACCCGTGCCTAAGAAAATAATGCGGTCCTTCAGTAAGCGAGAGTAGATGTCATACCCTCTTTCACCGCGCGCGTCCTGTTCGACGACCATAGGAATAAAACTCATGAGAATGACCTCCTTGGGGTGGTTACATGGTACATACTGTTTACAGTATCTACAAGTATGATAACGAAAAAACCTCCGAAGGTCAAGAAAGGTCAAACTAAGATCAAAAAAAATCAGCAGAGATGCTGATTTTGGCCATTCTATTGTTGATCAGTTGTTGATTCGAAGCTGATTCTGCTGCATTTCTAAGGGACGCGCCCGAAAGGAATCGAACCTTTATCTCAGGCTTCGGAGGCCTACGTCATATCCATTGGACCACGGGCGCATAAAAAGTTAAAAAAGTGAAGCAAGGGTTATTATATGTCAGCCGCCCAGAAAAAGCAAGACAGTAAGCCCTTTCAGCCCATATTGGTGAAAAATGTTTGAACAAATCTTGAATCTGGGAAGAATATTGGTTATAATGAAAAAGTAAGTTATCAGAAGGCGTTCACGTTGAACAATCTCAAGTGAATTCAACTTTCTGATGTGGGAATTGGGCAAGGAACTTTTTTTTCGCCCGGGTGGGACACAAAATGTATACCCGGGACATAAAACGTCCATCGACGGATCAGGAGCGTTATAAGTCGTCATATGAGAGAAATTCTTGACATTCAGAAACAGCTCTTGCCGGACCTCATGGACATCATGAAGAAGCGGTACTCGATTCTACATCATATCTTAGTCTCCGGTGTTGTCGGACGCAGAACGTTAGCTTCTTCGCTCGATATGACCGAACGCGTGCTGCGCGGGGAAGTTGAATTCCTTAAGGAGCTTGGACTTCTCGAATCGGATGCAACAGGGATGAAGATAAGTGAATCGGGTCGTCAATTGCTTGAGGATATGCAGCCCATCATTAAGATGGCTTTTGGATTGACGGACTTGGAGGAAAGCATTGCTAAGTCATACGGCATCTCGCAAGTAATTGTTGTTCCAGGCGACTCCGACACTTCAGTCTTTACGAAGAAGGAGCTAGGACGTGCAGGTGCAGCAGCACTCCGCAAGTACGTGTCCAAGGATGATATCATCGCTGTAACCGGCGGGTCTACGATGGCGCAGATTGCCAACAACCTGGCAATATCCTCATCGATGAAAGGCAGTTGGTTCGTGCCTGCTCGCGGTGGACTTGGTGAAAGTGTGGATATGCAAGCGAACACCATCGCTTCTATTATGGCCAAGAAAACAGGCGGTAAATACCGATTGCTGCATGTACCGGATCATCTCGGGGAAGAAGCGTACCAATCGCTTATCCAAGATCCGCAAATTCAAGAAGTTGTGGACGCTGTTCGCAGTTGTCGCATTGTTGTACACGGTATCGGGGATGCTATGGTCATGGCGCGCAGACGTAAGGTCGACGCCGAGACGACACGAAGCCTGGAAGCCGAGGGTGCTCTTGCAGAAGCGTTAGGATACTATTTTGACCGCCAAGGAAATGTGGTTCACAAGATGCCAACCGTAGGACTTCGTCTGGAGGATCTGCAGCGCATTGAAGTCGTCATTGGTGTAGCCGGCGGGAAGAGCAAAGGGGAAGCGATCGCTTCCGTGCTTCGTCATGGACAGGAAGATGTTCTTGTGACCGATGAGGCAGCAGCTTTGGAAATTATGAAACATGTTTAACTAAGACGAAAGACATCATAACGTATGCCTTCATCAGCTGCGTTTTGAAATATAATTATTTATTTAATCTTAGGAGGAATTGGCTATGACAACAAAAGTAGGTATTAACGGTTTCGGACGTATTGGTCGTAACGTGTTTCGCGCAGCTTTGAACAATCCAGAAGTACAGATCGTAGCAGTTAACGATTTGACAGACGTAAAAACATTGGCTCATTTGCTCAAATATGACACAACTCACGGTAAACTAGACGCTACAGTTGAAGCTGGCGAAGGCGAATTGTTCGTTAACGGTCGCTCCATCAAAGTTTTTGCTGAGCGTGACCCTGGGAACCTGCCTTGGGCATCTGTAGGCGCAGAAATCGTTATCGAATCTACTGGTATTTTCACAGCTAAAGAAAAAGCAGCCCTTCACTTGAAAGGCGGAGCTAAGAAAGTTATCATTTCCGCTCCAGCTTCCGACGAAGATATCACAATCGTACTTGGTGTGAACGAGGATAAATACGATCCGGCAGCTCACACAATTATCTCCAACGCTTCTTGTACAACAAACTGTCTGGCTCCTTTCGCGAAAGTTATCAACGATAGCTTCGGTATCGTAAAAGGTATGATGACAACTGTTCACTCTTACACAAATGACCAATCCGTGCTTGACGTTCCTCATAAAGATCTTCGTCGTGCTCGCGCAGCAGCTGAGAACATCATTCCTTCCAGCACTGGTGCAGCAAAAGCAATCGGTCTTGTTCTTCCTGAACTTAAAGGTAAATTGAACGGTATGGCTATGCGTGTTCCTACACCTAACGTATCCGTTACTGATTTGGTAGTTGAATTGAAAGTTAACGTAACTGTTGACGAAGTAAATGCAGCTCTAAAACAAGCTTCCGAAGGCCCTCTTAAAGGCATTCTGAACTACACTGAAGAGCCGCTTGTATCCAGCGACTTCAATGGTGACCCAGCTTCCTCCACAATCGATGCTCTATCCACAATGGTAGTTGGCGACAACATGCTGAAAGTGGTTTCCTGGTACGATAACGAGTGGGGCTACTCCAACCGTGTTGTTGACTTGGTAGCTTTCATCGCTAAAAAAGGTCTATAATTAATTACACAGACTTAAAAACACATGAAGGGGAGAAGAGATTCTCCTCTTTATGTGCGATTTTCCCCTATAAAAGGTTGACCGCAAGTATACCCTACACGTTCAGGAGGCTTTGACCTATGAGTAAGAAAAGTGTTCGCGATGTTGAAGTAGCTGGTAAAAGAGTATTTGTTCGCGTTGATTTCAACGTACCTGTAGAGAATGGTCAAATCACCGATGATACACGAATCAGAGAAACACTGCCTACGATTAAATTCTTAGTAGAGCAAGGCGCTAAAGTCATTCTTGCAAGTCATTTTGGTCGTCCAAAAGGTCAAGTTGTGGAAGAAATGCGTTTAACGCCAGTTGCTGCTAAATTGGCTGAGCTTCTTGGTCAAAACGTGATCAAGGCGGATCAATCCGTTGGTGAAATCGTGAAAGCACAAGTGGATGCGCTTGAAAATGGCGATGTTCTCTTGCTTGAAAACGTTCGTTTCAACGAAGGCGAAGAGAAGAATGATGCTGATTTGGCAAAAGCTTTCGCTGATCTGGCTGATCTGTTCGTGAATGATGCTTTCGGTGCTGCTCACCGTGCACATGCTTCGACTGCAGGCATTGCAGCTTATATTCCAGCTGTTTCCGGTCTTTTGATGGAGAAAGAGCTTGAAGTTCTAGGCAAAGCGCTGAACAACCCAGAGCGTCCTTTCACAGCCATCGTTGGCGGATCCAAAGTAAAAGACAAAATCGCTGTCATTGAGAACCTCCTGAACATTGCAGACAACGTCCTGATTGGCGGCGGTCTGTCCTATACATTCTTGAAAGCACAAGGTCACGAAATCGGTAAATCCCTCGTGGATAACGAGAAACTTGACCTAGCGCTTAGCTTTCTTGCTAAAGCGAAAGAAAAAGGCGTTAACTTCTTGATTCCCGTTGATATCGTTGTTGCTGATAAATTCGGCGCAGATGCGAACACGCAAATCGTTGGCGTTGACGGCATTCCTGCAGATTGGGAAGGCATTGACATCGGACCGAAAACACGTGAGCTTTATGCAGACGTTATCGCGAAGTCCAAATTGGTTGTTTGGAATGGACCGATGGGCGTTTTCGAAATCGAGCCTTTCTCTCACGGTACGCGTGCAGTAGCTGAGGCTTGTGCAGCAACTTCCGGTTACACCGTTATCGGTGGTGGTGATTCCGCTGCAGCAACAGAGAAATTCCACTTGGCTGATCAAATGAACCATATGTCCACAGGTGGCGGAGCTTCCTTGGAATTCATGGAAGGTAAAGCATTGCCAGGCGTAGTAGCATTGAACGATAAATAATTGATTGTAAAGCAAATGCTTACGAAGCCAGTTTTTCTGGCAATAAACGTTAAGGAGAGCCTATCCAATGAGTAGAAAACCGATTATCGCGGGTAACTGGAAAATGTTCAAAACCGTTTCCGAAGCCATTAGCTTCGTGAACGAAGTGAAAGGAAGCACGGTAGAAGGCGTGGAGAGTGTAATTTGCTCCCCATTCACGAATCTTCCTGCTCTGGTTGAAGCTGCGAAAGGCACGGATGTTCATGTGGGTGCACAAAACCTGCATTTTGAAGACAATGGCGCATTCACTGGTGAAATCAGCGGCGTTATGCTGAAAGATCTTGGTGTGGAGTATGTGATCATCGGGCACTCCGAGCGTAGAGCTTACTTCGCTGAGACAGATGAAATCGTGAACAAGAAAGTCGTTGCGGCTTTCAAACACGGTTTAACTCCAATCCTTTGCGTAGGCGAGAAGCTGGAAGAGCGCGAAGCGGGTCAAACAAAAGATGTCTGCAAAGTGCAAACAGAAGCAGCTTTTGCTGGTCTTAGTGCAGAGCAAGCAGCGCAAGTTGTTATCGCTTATGAGCCAATTTGGGCTATTGGTACAGGTAAATCTTCCACTGCTGAAGACGCGCAAGACGTTATCGGCTACATCCGTCAGCTTGTGAGCGGTCTATACGGCTCCGCAGTGTCAGAAGTGGTTCGCATTCAATACGGCGGCAGCGTTAAGCCGAACAACATTGCCGAGTACATGGCACAGCCTGACATTGATGGCGCACTTGTTGGCGGAGCGAGCTTAGAGCCAGCTTCCTACATCCAGCTCGTCCAGGGGGCGAAGTAACATGTCCAGACCGAAACCGGTAGCACTCATCATTCTCGATGGCTTCGGACTCCGCTCGGAAGAGCAGGGGAATGCGGTTGCTCATGCCAAAAAGCCTAACTACGACCGTTACTGGTCGAGTTATCCACATACAACCCTTACCGCTTGCGGCGAGGCCGTAGGTTTGCCAGAAGGCCAGATGGGGAATTCTGAAGTAGGTCACCTGAACATCGGCGCAGGCCGTATCGTTTATCAGGATCTTACGCGGATTTCCAAATCGATTCGTGATGGTGAATTTTACGAGAATGAAACGATTCTAGGCGCTGTTCGACATGCAAAAGAAAACGGAAAGAAGCTGCACCTCTACGGGCTGCTTTCCGATGGTGGCGTACATAGTCACATTCAGCATTTGTTCGCATTGCTGGACTTGGCTAAAAAAGAACAGTTCAAAGACGTATATATCCATGCCTTCCTCGATGGCCGCGACGTAGCTCCTGATTCTGCAAAGAGTTATATGGCGAGCTTGCAGCACAAAATCATGGAAGTTGGCGTGGGGCATATTGCGACTGTTCAAGGCCGCTACTATGCGATGGATCGCGATAAACGTTGGGAGCGGACGGAGAAATCCTACCGTGCCATGGTTTATGGAGAAGGTCCTACGTATACAGATCCAATGAAAGCTATTATTGAATCCTATGAGAAATCGATCTTCGACGAGTTCGTTATGCCAACAGTTATCGTTGGCGATGACGGCAAGCCAGTAGGCCTTGTAGAATCAGGTGATGCGGTGATCTTCTTCAACTTCCGCCCTGACCGTGCGATTCAGCTTTCGCAAGTTTTCACGAATGAAGATTTCCGTGGTTTTGACCGTGGTCCTAAAGCAGCTAAGAACCTGTACTACGTATGCCTGACATTGTTCAGCGAAACCGTAGAAGGCTTCGTTGCTTATAAGCCTAAGGATCTGGACAACACTCTTGGCGAGGTACTGGCTCAGAATGGTCTGAAGCAGCTTCGTGCAGCAGAAACTGAGAAATATCCGCATGTGACGTTCTTCTTCAGCGGCGGTCGTGATGCGGAACTGCCAGGTGAAACCCGTCTTCTCATTCCTTCACCGAAAGTGGCTACGTACGATTTGAAACCAGAGATGAGTGCATATGAGTTGGCAGCTGCTGTGGTTAAGGAAGTCGAGGCTGAGCGTCATGATGTGATCATTCTTAACTTCGCTAACCCTGACATGGTAGGTCACTCCGGTTTGCTGGAGCCTACGGTGAAAGCCATCGAAGCAACAGATGCTTGTCTAGGTCAAGTTGTAGAAGCTATCCTCGCCAAAGGCGGCGTCGTGTGCATCACAGCAGATCACGGAAATGCCGATGTGGTTACGAATGCAGACGGATCACGTAATACTGCACATACAACGAATCCCGTGCCTTTTATTGTTACGGACAAATCTGTTACACTAAGAGACGGCGGAATTTTGGCAGATATTGCCCCAACGATGCTAGACTTCTTAGAGGTTAAACAACCGGAACAGATGACCGGGACAACCATCATAAAGCGTTAATTCAAACATACTATTAAAGGAGTGTTTTCTAACAATGACGATTATTTCTGATGTTTATGCACGCGAAGTATTGGATTCCCGCGGTAACCCAACAGTAGAGGTAGAAGTATATCTGGAGTCCGGCGCTTTCGGCCGTGCTATCGTTCCTTCAGGCGCTTCCACAGGCGCATATGAGGCTGTTGAGCTTCGTGATGGAGACAAAGGTCGTTACCTTGGTAAAGGCGTTCTGAAAGCCGTTGAGAACGTGAACGAAATCATCGCTCCTGAAATCATCGGTCTAGACGCACTTGATCAAGTTGGCATCGACAACAAAATGATCGAGCTTGACGGTACTCCTAACAAAGCAAAATTAGGCGCTAACGCGATCCTAGCTGTTTCCATGGCAGTAGCTCGTGCAGCTGCTGATGCTTTGGATGTTCCACTTTACGTATACCTTGGCGGATTCAACGCTAAGACGCTTCCAGTTCCAATGATGAACATCATCAACGGTGGGGCACATGCCGACAACAACGTTGACGTTCAAGAGTTCATGGTTCTGCCAGTAGGCGCGCCTACATTCAAAGAAGCTCTTCGTATTGGCGCTGAGATTTTCCATAGCTTGAAGTCCGTATTAAAAGAAAAAGGCCTTAACACAGCTGTTGGCGACGAAGGTGGATTCGCTCCTAACTTCACTTCCAACGAAGAAGCTATCACTACGATCCTTACAGCAATTGAAAAAGCTGGCTACAAACCAGGTGTTGATGTATTCTTGGGTATGGACGTTGCTTCCACGGAGTTCTTCAAAGATGGTAAATACCACCTTGAAGGCGAAGGCAAATCCTTCACATCCGCTGAGTGGGTTGACTTCCTTGCTGCGTGGGTTGATAAATATCCAATCATCACAGTGGAAGACGGCTGTTCCGAAGACGATTGGGAAGGTTGGAAATTGCTTACTGAGAAATTGGGCAGCAAAGTACAACTGGTTGGTGACGATCTGTTCGTTACGAACACGGAGCGCCTTTCCACAGGTATCGAGCAAAACATCGGTAACTCCATCTTGGTTAAAGTTAACCAAATCGGTACACTTACTGAGACTTTTGATGCGATCGAAATGGCAAAACGCGCTGGTTACACAGCGGTTATCTCCCACCGTTCCGGTGAGAGCGAAGACAGCACAATCGCTGACATCGCTGTTGCTACGAACGCTGGTCAAATCAAAACAGGTGCTCCGTCCCGTACGGACCGTGTAGCGAAATACAACCAACTTCTTCGTATCGAAGACGAGTTGTTCACTGTAGCTCAATACGCTGGTAAAAAAGCATTTTATAACTTGAGAAACTTTAAATAAGTTCGTTTCGTATGAAATAATTAAATAAATCCGCTGGGCTGGTCGGTGACTTCGTCACCTGCTCGCCTATGCATCCGAAGGGGTCTGCTGCATGAGCAATTGGGTGAAAACTATTTTATTTCTGATAGGTTCCGCGTTGCTCACGCATTGGATCCCTTCTTCTTTTTTTCGCAACTTAGACACGATGGTTCATGAGTTTGGGCTATGAAAAGTGAGGGAGTTGTATAAGTCTAATAGATTGCTAGAATGAGTTATAATATTTTTTTATATGAATGTCACTATATGAAAACTAGACAAGTTGTACAACATTATGATATGCTTTTCCTGTTGTGGGAGGTAGCAGCCCAAGCGGGAGCGTCTAGAAGTAGGGAAAGATGTAACTGATCTCATTAGCGAAGTTAAAGGAAAAGAGTTGAATCAATTGGGAGTCATTAGAGAAGAGGATACATTCTTAGGAACTATATATAGCAGATATGATAATAAAGGGGAGTATATTCAGACAGCAGGGGTTATTGGTTTTCAGAGAGAAAGGAATGGATTTATATATTTTATTATTACGGATCTTAATGGTAAACGTATTAGTGAAGCAAATAAATATTTAAATAGTATCTTAAAAAATAGTGCGTATAAGAAGCGAGAGAATGCTTACACTGCGTTAAAACTCTTCTATTCATGTATGAGTTTAAATAATATATATACATATTCAAAGGGGTTAGATCAACAAGTATCAAATTTGCTAATTGGTTTTCTTGAGGGAGGAAGCCAACTGGGAAATACATGGGATATCGAGTTTAAGAGTATGCGCAGTAATAACACAATTAACAATTATCTGACGGTATATAGGGATTTCTACAAAAAGGTATGGAACATTACTAATACGGCCTTACATGATAGCAGGGTCATTGCTTATCACAGTGGTAGAGGGATGCTTGGACATGTAAATAAAAAGGCAGAAACAACATTCACATCGAATAGAAAAACTTTGAAAAAAACTACACCACCTAAATATATCAAACCTGAACAATACAAAGATATTATTTGTCTTATCGATAAGAAATACACTTTACGAGAAAAAGCAATCATTAAATTAATGTATGAATATGGATTGAGAATTGGTGAAGTTCTTGGATTAACCATGGAGGACTTCGAAGAATCCAATCAGCAGGGAATGTATCGATTATTTATTAGGAACAGATTATCGGATAAGCCTTGGCAAAGTGCTAAAAGCACAATGAAAATAATTACAAGATCCTTTTATCAAAAAAGTGAATACCAAGAAGAGGGTAATGGATTAGGATTTCAAAAAGTAATTATTGACTCTGAAATGATGAGGCTAATCAATGAATATATAGATGAGACTAGAGATGAGTTTCTTTTAAATTCTTCCAAAATCAAACGTAAAAACCTAGAAACGAAATGTGTTGCTGATAAGGTTACAAGTAGTATTGAAATCATAGAAAATCAGTATATTTTTATTAACAAACAGCACTTTACTCCTTTAACCCAGCCAGGGTGGAATTCTGTTTTGCATAAAATATTCGAAGAGGTCAAAATAGCCATTGACAAGGTCAGCAAAGAGTCAAATCTAAGCCACCGTTTTAGACATGGATTTGCTATGAACAAAGTTAGAGAAGGTTATTCTCATGAAAAGCTTGCTAAAGAATTACGCCACAGTGGCATCTCTAGTGTAATGAATTATTACAATCCTGATGAAGAAGATCAGATTGAGCTGAAACTTAAACATAAAGAGCATATGAATGTTGGAGGAATAGGCTTTAATGAGCAATGAGTATAAGCCCTTAAGTGAGGCAACAAAGAAAAAAATTCTCCTTGGGATATCTAGATTAGATATTAATATGGATGTCTCTAAAGAAATATTGAAGTTTCTAAGGATAGAACTAGAAGAAAGAAATTTCAAGTACAATTTAATCAAAAATAGTACTAAGCAAGGTTATTTTTTTATTAACGAATGTTTAGAATTCGGAAATAGTATAGCAAAACACGTAAAAAAGTTTGAAGATCTCAATTGGGGCACTTTTTGTATGCAAGCTCATGACATTGAACAATCTAAAAATATTTCCAAAGGAAATTTATTGGAATTACTGTCTAAGTTCTACTTGTATATCAAAGATATAACTGATAACGAAATGGTAAGAAATAATGTTGAGGTTTGTGAGCCGGTTATGAACACAACAGAACAAAAATCATTTTCTGCAAATGTCTATAACAAGAGTGAGGAAGTAGTAGCACTTTATAAATATCAAATTATGACTAATTATCCCATAGGTTCGTATGTGGGTCATATCTACAAGGCTGCAGAGTCAAATTTATATCTAAAAACAAATAACTCAGTTATTAAGGATCTACTAATAGAGTTCATTCACACAATAATTAGTCCTAATAAAAGTAATTATCGAATACTATTATATTTCTTTGAAGATAGTTTGGAAGATTTAAATTCGATCGAATCAATATATTCATTTAATTTTGAAACGTATAAAAAGCAATATTGGTACTTCAAAGATATTGATATTCAATTTGCTCTTTCATTAAGTCAGAGGACTTCCCCTATATTAAATGAATTCTACCGATTCCTAGATAATAAGCTATTAAAAGACGAAGGAAAGCATTTATTTAATTCATTTAAATTCCATGTCAAACAATTAGGGAACAGCCATTTTGTTAGATTTATTGAGGAAGGCTATGAATTCATTATTCGCTCAGCACATGAAACTCTTCCATATTCGGATAAATGGGTGCTATGTCCTAAGCAAACTAATAGTGCTGATATGAGCTCACTAACAAGCTACGGTTTAAATTTTATGCTTGTAAATAATAAAGAAGATAGGGAGTTGTTAAAACATTATATTTGGGGTATGAATTCAACTAATTCAAACGCCTTTAGCGTGTGTTCAACAATGACTTATTTTCTAAATGAATTAGAAGTTTTCCACTTAAAACTAGACGGGAAAATTATTTATTTGGATGGAAGTAAAAGAAAAGAGCTACCCTTGGAATTTATTTTAACCTATCGAGCAAAATTGGAAGATGAATTTACTGATAGAGTTGTAGATAATAAATTAGGTTGGATAAAAAACTATCTAAAGCATTATAAACATATATATGGCATTGATGAGATTACACTATTAAATTTTGAAGGATTAGGTAATAAGGAAACAGGGGGAAATCCTATAACCAAAGAAGACTTCCCATTTATCCATCAAGAATTCAAGAATCAAATAATTGAACATAAAGATGGCGAATTATTTTATATTATTTTTAGGCTCAGTTGTACTACGAAATTACGACTTGGAGAGATAATTAATCTTCAAAGAGATTGTATATTAAGTAGTAATGATAGATACGGTGAAATAAAATATATATCGAAAACAACCAATGAAACGGTCAAAGATATTTTTTTGATTGAAGAAATTTCACTTATTAACAGAGCCAAGGAAATAACCTCTAGGTATATAAACTTAGCTATAGTTGATGATAGTAAGTACATTTTCCTTGTAACATTTAGAAATTATATTGCACTTAGAGTTGGTGGTCAATATTCTCGTTATTTCGGAAAGCTAATAAAGAAATTATTCGAAGAAGGTAAGATTTCACAAAAATATATACCCTATAATGGAAGGCATACATTTATTGATTCTGCTTGGCAAGCAGTAGAGGACAATAAAATTAGCACCTTGGAAGTCAGTACCATCACAGGTAATTCAGCTGGAGTTGCGGTGAAACATTATAGAAAATACGATACAGTTAGGTTTATTGAAGCAACGTACATGGTACATATTGGGGATGTTAAGATTAATGGTGAGATAGTTCAAGATGAAAGCGAAATTGATATACTACAGCAAGTTGAACAAGGTGCAGGTGCATGTAACAGTGGAGATTGCATAAAGAAAGATGAACTAGAAGATTCCGCTTTTAAATGTTTAACCTGTAATAAATTTGTTACTTCTTTAAGTCGATTAACTATCTTCGAGAATAGATTAGAGCAATATACACAGAAAAAGAATGAAGCAAGAAACATAGAGGAGAGAAACTGGTATGATAAATTGCGAGAGTTATATGCTGCGTATATCGCTAAAATATATACCAAATCCGGGGTGGATAATTGAATAAAAACTCAGTTTCTATAGGAGGATGGTCTGTTAGTGGAGTAAGTACTGCGCTAACTTCAAAAGTTCTAGAATTAACTAAAGGTCAACTTGAACTTGACGAGCCTTCGGTGATGCTTAATGATAGAGTGAATTTTGCGCATTCCAACTGGGACTTTTCCGGTTTAGATAAAAAGCATAACAAAAGATATTGTTATATCTATGATTTTACTGATATTAAAAATCGATCCTTTAGAGTTATTCTAAAAAGACTAGTAATTAGAAAGCGCTTTACCTTCAGGAATGAGTTTACAACTGTCAAAGTAACTTTTCAAGATATTATAAATCTTATTAGGTATCTTATCGAAAAGTGCCATGTTTTTAGTCCTCAATTCATTACTTCTTTAAACATTAATGAATATATCGAGGAAAAATGCATGCACCATTCATCGAAGACTAAATCGAGAACTATTGGCAATATTAATTTCTTCCTTAATGAAATTGAATCTGCATATCCTGAGTTCAAAATTAATGAATTTAATTTATCCGAGATTAGACCTACTGCGGCGGAGAAGAGTTCGCAAAATGAGAATAATAAGACTCCCAATATTCCCCGCGATACTTTAAATAGAATTATTCAATGTGCACTTACGGATATAAATGATGATCGATATGATGATTATATTTCTCTTACTGAATTTGCAAAGATTACAGGAAGGAATAGTGAGTATTTACGGAATAAGGTGAAAAACAACGGCTTTCCTGGAGCATATAAAGGTTTTAGTACTGAAGGATGGAGAATTCCTAAGGTGTATATTAGTCATGCAAGTGATATTGATGAGAAGAAATTACTTGATGAACTAAATAATATTCGTCCCCCAAGTCTAATTGAAAGAATGACAGCTTGTATAATCATAATATTATCTCAGGTTGGAATGCGACGAGGAGAAGCAATGTTGCTCGAAATTAATAAGTTAGAGGAAATAGCTATATTCAATAACCAGCAGAGAGCGTATTATCTTAGTTTCTTTACTTATAAAACATCATCTGAAAAGGATGGAAGATGGACTGAAAGTAATATGAATGATCTCGCAGTAAAAGCGTATCAAAAAATAGAGGAACTCGGTATTGCTAGAAGGAATGGGATGCAGTATTTATTCTGCACTTCTAATGGAAATTCTTACACCCCAAAGGGGTTTGGAAATCAAATAAATAATTTTTTTGTGCGTCATCAGCAATTGTTAGGGTTCGATACTTTAAATAATGAACAATTAGATATGGTTGAAAAGTGGGAGATAAGCAACGAGGATATCAGGGTTTGTAAAGACTTAGGAACGAAAGACTTAGGAAAGACATTTTACAAAGTAAATCCTCATCAATTTCGCGTGGCTGTTGCAAATGGATTTTTAAAATCAGGTGTTTCTCTTCAATGGATTAGAAGACATATGAATCATTTGGAAGAAGAAATGACAAAACATTATTTTCGTGATGATAAACAAATGAGGGATACGTTAACAAATAGAGCAATGAAGGATGGTTCATTGCTTGAAACAAATATTGAGAACATATCAAATGAAAAAATAAAGGAAGAACTATCAGTTCCAGAATTAAAAGAGGCGTATGATGCTATCAATAGGTTTTTAGATAAAAACAAACTAAATGTACATGAGGACTTAGATAAAATTGTTTCATTACTCTCAGAAACAACCATTAGAGAGAATGAGATGGGTTATTGTGTAAATGCCCTTGGGAGGTTATGTGAACACCAAGAGCGACTGACCACTATGGAAAAGTGGTATTATGCAAAAATTCAAATAGCTGATATTCAGCATTTTGAATTTACCTGTAAACGTATGCTGGAAAAGGTTAAATTGGTAGAGCATAACTATAGAATATGCCAAGAGAACGATAAATTTAAGCGTCAGTATGAATTGGAACTTCAGTCTCTAAAAGCATTCTATGAGAATAAATATAAGCCTGAGCTTGACTTGTATCTACAGGATATTGAAATAGACGGGGAAGAATATGTCCACCGGAAGTATCCAAACTTAGAACAGTGTCATTTTTATATTGAAGAGATAGGAAATGGGGTTATACATTGGTTGATGAAGTAGAAATAGATACTATAGTGGCAAGTTACATTTTTAAATATGACATTAATTCAGGAAATTATGATGGATTAAGGCCTCAAATTAAAAAACAATTAGCTATATTGGAGGAGTTTATTCAAAATAATATAAATGAGCAAAAAGAAATTTCTACAAGAATAAAAGAGTTGAAATTAAGCGTATTAAAGGTTTCTGAAGGCTCTGGGGTTCCAAGAAGTACAATAAATGTAAATCCGGAAACTTTAAGGGTGTATATTGAAAAGAGAATCAATGAGATCCAAGTTTCTGATGATATCCTATCTATAAATAAAGCGAAAAATCAAAATGAGGAGAATGATTTTTTAAAGGAGTATTTAAATAAGACTCAAAATCATTTGGTAATGAATGAAATTTATGAGCTAAAAATAGAAGAATTAGAGAATGAAATTCGGAACTTGTATCGCACTCAAGAGGGAATGGTATTAGAAATATCGAGGTTACAGAAAGAAAACGACAGTTTACAACATGAGTTGAGAAAAATTAGGATGAACAATGTTGTACCGATTGGCAAGAGTTTGTTTGAGTAGTAAGGTTGATAACGCTAGATTAGGTCTGGGTCATTATTATCTTTGATGCTCTTTTGTGAGTAATATAAGTTAAACTACAAGCTGTCACCGGTGCGCTAACGGTGTCGGCTAATTTATTTTATTTGGATCTTTCTTCTATATTCTCAGAAAGACAGATCTTAAAGTGCGGGTACTAACATCCAAACTTATACCTGCTCGGAGAGTAACTACAATTGGAATATTAAGCACTATAAAATACGGTTTACTTTGAAAGGCCGATCCAGACGTTTACTGTAGAAAGAAACAAAGCATATTCTTAGTGCTTAAGTGCTTTTATATTTTTTAAAAGCAACATATGCTATTTGCGTATGTATTTTGTTTTTAACAATTAATGCAAGTAGAGTTCTGGAAGAAGACAATTTATAAGTAGATTTATAATGCACCTTTTTAGGCTACCGATAATCTCGGTAGCCTATTGTTGTTACTTATACGTTTTAGCTTACCCTGATAGGCAAATTAATTGGCATTCAACCCTATTTACACAACCCCCATGGGGGGATATTATTAAATGAGATTGTTTTGTTTACATTCTATCTCATCATATTGCATGTCTTACATAAGGAGTATCAAAATGTCCAATTTTAAGACCTATTTCAAATTTATCAAACCGTATTGGAAGCTTGTTATCGTAACTATACTCATTGGTATGGTTAAGTTCGGAATTCCATTAACCTTACCTTTAATTATGAAATATATCATTGATGATTTGTTGCTAAGTTCAATTTCATCTGCTGAAAAAACGCGCAAACTGGTTGAGGTGCTCTTAGGTACTTTCGTCCTGTTTATTGTTATAAGGGCTCCAATTGAATATCTGCGACAGTACTTTGCACAATTAACAACCAGCCGCATTCTTTATGATTTACGTAGTCATCTTTATTCACATATTCAGAAACTATCCTTACGCTATTATCAAAATCACAAAACGGGCGAAATCATATCTCGCATGATTAATGACGCAGAGCAGACGAAAAGTATCGTCGAAACGGGATTAATGAATGTGTGGATTGATTTGTTTACGTTAACGATCGCTATTGGATTTATGATTCACATGGATTTTTGGCTGACGATTGTGGCTATTGCCGTTTTCCCGTTTTATGCCTTCTCGGTGAAACAGTTATATAAAAAGCTTAGAATGTTAACAAAAGCTCGCTCACAGTCCCTTGCGGAAATGCAAGGATATTTACATGAACGTGTAAATGGAATGCCGGTTATCAAAAGCTTCACTTTAGAAGCTGTTGAAAAAGATCGATTTGGACAAAAAAACAACAAGTTCCTAGAGCGTGCACTTGCTCTAACGAAGTGGAACGCAGTAACAAACGCCATTATTAATACGCTAACTGATATTGCCCCGTTGCTTGTATTAGCATATGGTGGCTATCAGGTTATCCAAGGCCATTTAACTGTAGGAGCATTTATCGCTTTCTATGCTTTTCTGGACCGTTTATATAATCCGCTTCGCCGTTTGATTAATTCCTCGACTGAATTAACTCAGGCAAGTGCATCTTTAGACCGGGTAGTGGAATTAATGAATGAGCCTTATGACATTGTTGACTCGCCTAATGCAAAACCTCTTCAACCAATAAAAGGGAAAATAGATTTTCAAAATGTAAGCTTTAGATATGATCAAGCCACTGATTGGGTATTAACAAACATTCAACTTAGTATTAAAGCTGGTGAAACAATTGCCTTTGTAGGAATGAGCGGCGGTGGAAAATCATCGCTAATTAGCCTGCTCCCTCGCTTTTACGATATCCAGGAAGGGAGTATTCTGATTGATCATACAAACATTATGGACATTACAATAAAGAGCCTACGCGATCAAATTGGAATGGTGTTACAGGATAACATTTTGTTTAGCGGTACGGTTCGAGAAAATATATTGTTTGGTAAGCCAGATGCTACAGAAGAAGAGGTTATACATGCAGCAGAAGCAGCTAACGCACATGATTTTATTTTAAATCTGCCTGGTGGGTATGACACAGAGATTGGCGAGCGTGGAGTAAAGTTATCTGGAGGACAGAAACAACGCGTTGCGATAGCTAGAGTTTTTCTTAAAGACCCAAGCATTTTAGTTCTGGATGAAGCAACATCAGCCCTTGATTTAGAATCGGAACATTTGATTCAAGAATCCTTAGCAAAATTAGCGAAATACAGAACCACTTTAATTGTTGCTCATCGACTATCTACGATTACGCATGCTGACCAGATTGTTCTCATTGAGAATGGTCAGATTAGAGAAAAAGGAACACATGAGCAACTAATGAAGGAAGGCGGGGCTTACTACCGATTGTTTAATGTTCAAAATTTAAGTGGAGTCCATTCATGATATTCAGCACCTAGTAAAGAGGAGGCCGCTATTTCTAGTGGGCTCCTCTTATTTTTATGTTATTAAGTGGTTGTCTTTTGCAAATACATATAAAGCGCATTGTAAATTTCATACCCTCGCTCTAAGGCTTCAAAGTCATCCTTACTTGTTAATCTTATCCCCGTGCATATAGCGTCTAATCCTGCTGCTACGGGCTCTAATGTAATTTCCTGAAGTGTATCTGCTTCGTCAACAATACGGGCTATATGGAGCAATACAGGGTCTTTCAGAGTGTGTTCCTTAACCATGGTGTGAAAACTACAGTGTCCACGATGATGGCTGTATCTAACCCCAGGAATGTCAAAGGGTTCAGCACCATCTTGAATCAGAGTTGATCCGTTAGGAATAAAGGAAAATTCTGCATCTGCATCTATATAGCGCTTGATTAACCAAGCACATGCCATTCTATCAACGCCTATGTTTTCCCATGTGGTCCATTTCATTACTCAGGTCTCCCCCTCAAATTCAAAAGTCTTTCTCGAACCTGCAGGCCTAATTCCGATTGAAAATAATCCTTCTGAAGAGCCTGTTGGTACTTACGTGATGCTGCATTTAGATCCACGGCCTCATTATTTAAAGATTCTAGAATGCCAAGATACTCCTCATACACTTGCTTTTGAAACTGCTCAATGAGAGAGTGTTCCTGCCCAATGAGTACAGATTCGGCTTCCCAGACGGCGACTTCACCCTTCATTTCTGTGATCTCTGTTGCGAGCCATTGAAATTGTTCCTTAGCCTTATAACCAGCAGGGAGTATCCAAACTGTATCATGCCAAAGTAATGCACCAATTTTCTTTAATTTCCGCCAAATATATACGCGGTTTGCCGTTGGTTTTGGTGGAATCTTGTACATGAGGAGAATCCAGGATTTCATGTTGTCACCTCGAGTTATGTATGAACGAGTGGATATACGATAAGCCCCAGAATAGCCATCCCAATCACAATGATGGGTTCAGACACTTTCTTTACTTTCCAAAGCAATAAGAGTGTCACAAGTGCAAATAATAGAGTAGGAATATCTATAATCGATCGTTTTCCGAGCACAATTACAGCTCCGCTAATTGCACCGGTTGCTGCCGCTGTTACACCTGTAACAAAAGTAGCAATGCCCGGGCGCTTACCATATTTTTTGAAAAATGGTGCAGGAATAATAGTTAAAAGAAAGGCTGGTAAAAACGTGGCCAATGCTGCTACTGAAGCACCTGAAAACCCTGAAATCAAATAACCAATGAATCCTGTTGTAATAACTACAGGGCCTGGAGTAATCATAGCTACCGCAACAGCATCGAGGAATTGTTGATCTGTTAGCCAGTGATGTTCTTTCACCACTCCTGTGAATAAAAAGGGAACAATAGCCAAGCCACTCCCAAAAACAAATGCTCCGGCCTTCGCAAAGAATAAAGCTATCGTCCAAAGCGTTCCTGGTTCATTGGAGACAGCTGCAGCTTCGGCCACTTGCCGGATCGGGCCAAGCGCAAATCCAGATGAAGCTGAACGTGCTTTGTCCAACCATTTCGGAGGTGACTTAATTATCCAATACACGATGCCTGCACCTAAGAACATGTAAACTTCCTCTGATTCAGTCCAAACGGTATAAGCAGCAACGAATACAAATATACCCCATAGCCATAGATCTTTGCCATTCGTTTTCCTGGTTAACTTATAGGCACTAAACGCGATGATACCAATGACGCTGGAGCCTACAGCATAGAAAACTGCTTGCATCCATGTTAAACCGCCGTATAACGTATAGGCCCAGCCTAGTACAACAACCATCAGAAAAGATGGTAACACAAAAGCCAAGCCAGCTAAAGTTGATCCAATAATTCCGTAATGAACATAGCCTAAATAAAATCCGAGTTGTGCAGCTAAGGGACCTGGTGCAAGTTGGGCTAAAGCTAGGCCATCTTTGTAATCAGATTCTGATATCCATTTGCGTTTCTCAACCAAATCACGAAACATGTAACCTGCTAAGGCGACAGGTCCTCCGAAGCCAACTGAGCCGAGTTTTAAAAAATACAGAACGAGCTGCCAAAGTGAATACACTTTTTCTTCTACTTTTGTTTTTGCTAATATTTCATCTGACATCGTATTAATCACCCCAGAACTTAAAATGTAACAATGGTTACATTTTAACGGACATTCGGAGTAACTTCAATATTAATTTATAGTCAGTAAACTATAACTACATTGTATTTGATTTATCAGCACGATATATTTGGGTCAATGCAAAAGAGCATTGTTCAAGATTACATCTGTCACTAATTAGGTCAAAGGAAGGAATTTAATTAATTTATGCGATCTAAACATGTATACATACTAGCTCTTTATATATCAATTATTGGATGGGCTTATTTTAATAAAGAGGATCTCATAGGATGGATTCAAACAACGGATAGTACACCGATTATTGTCATTTTTCTTGGAGCCGTTTTGATAGCCATAGTTCCAATCCTTCCATTCGGGGTAGTTGGGGGGATTTTAGGAGCCAAATACGGTTTTCTTGGAGGAGGGCTACTTAGTCTTGTTGCTTCGTCGTTCGCTTCTGTGATCATGTGCTATTTATTTAACTATCTGTTTAAAACGCAAGGCATGAGATATTTACAAAAATCCAATCATATACAGCAATGGGATAAAGTCATTCGAAAGCACATGTTCTGGTCTATTTTAATAGCAAGGATCATTCCAATTATGCCCTCAGCCTTTATTAATTGTTATGCTGGTGTTTTTAATTTGCCAATAAAGTCATTTTTGCTTGCAACCGTCATCGGAAAGATTCCCCCTATGCTAGTTTTTGCTTATGTAGGTGACAATATTTTCTCGGGATCTCGCCAATGGCTAAGCATCGCAGTAATCTATTTATTATTTCTGGGTGCCGTATATTTGATATATCGTTTTTATGACCGCCGAAGTGCCTCGTAATTAAAATGATGAACTGTTTTCAACGTTGTTATCTTTGACACCTGAATACAGTACGGATAAAATAAGCGATAGGAGAAGGAGGGGCATTCATGAATGATCACGAACATAATCACGATGAGGAATACGAACATAGTCACGGTCACACACACCCTCATAAGCAAAGAAAACAAGTGACTAATCGACTAGCTCGAATTGAGGGCCATGTTCGTTCGATAAAAGAAATGTCTGATAACGGCAGAGATTGCCCGGATATCCTCCTTCAAATCGCTGCAGTAAAAAAGGCGCTGGACGGAGTTGCCAAAGTAATATTAAAGGATCATCTGGAACATTGCGTAGTATCTTCAGTCCAGGATGAGCACCGGAATCAAGTGTTAAGTGATTTACAAAAAGCCCTAGACAACTACATTCGATAAACATAAAAGAGGCTCTAGCGTTACATGCTAGGGCCTCTTATTTACCTATGCAGAACCATCATCTACATATTTATTCTAAACTACTTAATCTTCCTGAAATCCCAAACGTAAGACAATGGTTCTTTGAACTATATGGCCATATCCAGTAGTGAAAGTTTCTCCCCTTGTTTGCAAGTCGATTTTGGATATCTTGTAGACCGAACATCCCTTCCATTCTTCCGTTTCTCTTAACTTCATTCATGATAAATTGGATTCTTTCAGATTCAGAAGGGAATGAATTTACAGTTTCCAGAAATCTATTGTCAGGACTAATCTTCAGTACATCCGACCAAACAACAATAACGGCATGGGGGGCGGCAAGATCAACTAGAAGATCGTTATAATTTTGGATGACTACATTTCGCATTTCCAATAATCCATCCATGATTGTAGTGATTTCCTCTTGCTTGTACCCTTCAACATAAGGCGCAAATATTTGTAGGGCATTCATGTAAAACAATTGGGTATACAGAGCCGAAGAAATAACAACTTGGAATTTTCCTTTAAGATGAGTTAATATCTGTAACTCGTCTAACTGGGTGATGCAGCTTTTTAAAAATTCGACAATATGTTCAGCTGAGACTTTTTTGTTGAACAAGTCTTTCAGATTCCGGTAAAAATTTATTTCATCAAGTTTAGTGAAGTCTATGCTTATTAAATCGATCTTATTTCTCATGATCGTTTCCAAGGGACCGACAGCATCCATCATGGCTGAGAAATCAACATCTGCTAACGCTACATTATCATAATTTCCAATCAGCGAAATGAGATCCAAATCATCGCAGTTACCAGCACCCAAGATTATAGCACTGGACTGGTGAGGCAACTGACTAGTCGCAAGATGGACCATGTTGGTGATTTCTGATCGATGGTTTTCCCACTCAGCCCATCTGTTGTTTTCACGTTCTTTATTCAATTGCTCATAAAACCCATTCATTCGTGTCCTCCTATATTGTGCGAGGGCTGGATCTTTTTAAAACATGATTAACTTTATGAAACATGGGTTTGATTCACACGATCCGATCCCATATACCTTTTAAAGCGGAAAAGTAAGAAGATAGCTCGAATTAGTAGATCAATGGCAATTGACAACCAAACCCCAGCGATTCCCATTCCTAAATAGATACACAACACATAAACCCCAAGAACCCGAATAAGCCACATGCCAATCGCTGTACTATACATTGGGCTTTTAGTATCTCCTGCCCCTTGTAGGGCACCAGCGATGACCAGACCAACCGCCAAAAACGGTTGAGCAAATGCATCAATGCGAAGCGCGGTTGTTACCATTCCTATTACGTCTTTATCATCTGTAAACCAATTAGCTGCCAACGGTGAAAAGAAGAACAAGAGCACACCGACGAAAGCCATGAAAACAACTGCAATCCATGTTGTTAGCAGACCGTATTGGTAAGCATCTTTCTTTCGATTTGCCCCTAAATGCTGGCCGACTAGCGTAGTAGCTGCTATAGCTAATCCATATCCTGGCATATAAGAAAAAATTTCAATATTCCCTGCAAGAACATGTGCCGCATACACGTCTGTACCAAGCCGTACAATCAAGCCAAAATACAATACTTGACCAAATCTCATAATTAATCGTTCGGCAGCTGCTGGCCCCGAAAGCTTTAATAGCGGCAAGGTAAATTCGTTTGAAGACCCTCTGCGAAGAGAAAAGGAGAGCTTCGATTTACGGATATAGAGAAACAGAGCAACGGATCCAATTACTCGGACAATCGCCGTCGCCCATGCAGCTCCAGCGATCCCCCATCCAGCCCATCCACCCAGGCCAAAAATCAATATATAGTCCAAACCTATGTGAATCAGGTTTACCCAAACGCCTATTTTCATTGGAGTTTTCGTGTCACCCGCGGCGCGCAGGATACTACCGAAAACGGTCATGAGGGATAGGAAGAGGGAAGGGACTGCTACAATACGGAAATAGATAACCCCGTCCGCTAACACACGTGGCTCGGCACCCATAAGACGTAATAAAGGTTCTGCAAAAAATAGGGTTACGACACCGAAGACCAATCCTAAAATCGCCGAGATCAACGTTGCTTGCCGTGCAATCGCTTTAGCTTTTTCTATTTCACCAGCACCCACGCTGCGGGCAATCATGGAGGATGTACCTACCCCCATTGCCATGAATACCGCAATATACACTGCAATAATGGCATTTGTCACACCGACTGCAGCGACTTCATTTAAGCCGATCTTGGATACAAATAACGTATCCACAAAACCCACTACGGTTTGTAAAAAGTTTTCAATCATAGCCGGTACGGCCAAAGCTAGGATGACATTAATTTTATTTCTCCGATTTGTGTCTCCGATAGGAATTGCTTTTGACATTAGCCACACCTCCTCAATCCGACCCTCTAACTACGAGTAATATAAGAGAACTATACCCCTAATTATATCCCCCTAGGGGGGATGCGTCAAAATGATTTTTTAATTGTGGACTAGAAAAAGAGACATTAGAAAGGTGCATTTCATCTTAATTAGAGCTCCCAGTCTAAAGACGTTTAAATCCAAACTTAAACAGCGCACACCAATTGAACGGTGTGCGCTGTTAGACATTACTTTTGTTTTGTATATTTGATTTCCTAGTCAAAATGCATAGGGCCGCCATCGTGGCTATGCATCTCATTTTGGTTGGTAGGCGTTTGTGTATCTTTTTTCTGTATCTTAGAAATGGCTACACCACCTGCAGCTAATATCGCAAAAACAATAATGACTAATAAAACTTTATTATTGTTCACGTTCCACACTCCTAAGTTACTAATTTAATATCGCGTTTATAATACCAACAAGAAATAAGAACACCCCGGCACCAATTAGTCCTTGATTGGCATATATCTTAAAATGGTTAAAGCTCTGATGCTTACGATAGTAGTTGAGAGCCCAGACAAAGACGGCTAGGACGATAATTTGCCCTATCTCAACGCCTACGTTAAAGCTCATAATATAGGCGAACAAGTTATTCTCAGGAAGATGCAAAGCTTGTAATCGTGTAGATAAACCAAAGCCATGCACTAATCCAAAAGCAAATATAATCCACTTCATATCAAAAGGTATTTTAAACTTTGTCTTGGCATCAAACAGATTGTCATAACCCTTATACAGAACACTTAAACCAATAATGGCATCAACAATATAATAGTTAAAAGTAATCCCAGCAAGGGTAGCAATGATGAGAGTGATGCTATGCCCAATCGTAAAGTAAGAAATGTATTTCACAACGTCACGAAAATTTGCTAGTAGAAACACAATGCCAAGAATAAAGAGCAAGTGGTCATATCCCGTAAGCATATGCTTGGTACCAAGCCATAAAAAATCAAACATTTTTTCATAAAAACTGCCCTCGCGGGCAATAAGTTCAGCATCTTCGTTGTCCACACCGTGAGCATAGACTTGAACTGCAGATAGAAGACTCACCAGCATTGGCAACGAGAAAGCCAACATATATTTTTTCATGGCATACCCTCCATTGTCAGCCTCTTTCTAATAGCTGAACTATGACTTACTTGCTTGATTTTCGGAAGTTAATAAACAAAGCAAGTAAAGCGACGACAAGGGCGCAACCAGCGATATATAATGCCCAAGTTAATGAGCTATTGTTACTGCTTTTTTCGCTCGCGGCACCTGCAAGGGGTTGTCCGTGGCTATCCGTACCAGCACCTGCCACAACCTTCGTTACGGAGGCCGGTTTATCGGAACCAGCAGCGCCTGTCCATTCTACAACCGATCCATCTTTGTAAGTTTGATATGCTTTCCATGAAATGGAGGTAGCTTTGTCACCAACTTTTCCTTGCGTCTCGAATTCAATGAATTCGCCTGCGAGTACGCCATCACCTGTAGCAGTCCAGATCGCGCTTGTAATTTTGCCAGAAGCATCTTTCACAGCTTCGTACTTCCATCCAGGTGTTTGTGCAAAGCGAGAGATGGCAACATCATCTATAGGAAATTTAACTTCAACTTTCACTGTTGGGATGTCTTTTTCGTTTGGAACTCGAACCGTGAATTTCTCATAAGAGCCTTGCTTTGCTTCACTCGGCAATACGCTAACATGTGCGCTTGCAATACCAGATAATAAGATCATGCTTAACATCGTACTAATTAAAATCGAATACAATTTTTTCATTTGATTGCTCCCTTTTTCATTTTCAATTGCTCGTATGTATTCATCTTAAACCAAAAAAAAGAAAATCATAATAGCTCGACTGGGCTATCTTTACCCAAATGTATGGACAACTTATGTCGGTTAGAACTGTGACCCTATGTTGATGAAGATTCAATACCTAAAATAAAATCATTTGTTATTATATTTTTATGATATACTCATTTAGGAATATTTTACTATGTTTAGGAGGTTTTTATTTGAAATACAAAGTGTTAATTAGTTCATTAGTATTACTTGTAACTGTCACTACATCTGCAGTTGCTCACTCAGGGAGAACCGATTCTAGCGGTGGTCATAATTGTTCAGCCTCATCTAAGGCTAAAGGATTGTGCTCTGGTTATCATTATCATAACGGCGGAAGTTCTAGTAGTTCTGGAAGTTCAGGATCTGGCAGCAGCAGCTCAGGTGGTAGTTCTACAGCTCCTTCAACAAAAGCTCCAACAGCCCCAGCACCTAAAAAAGCAGAAGTTATTGATACTAGATTAAAAGCAACAATTCCCACTTACAAGATCTCGATAAACGGAACTCAAATTGATAACGCTTTTGCAGAATATCCGGTATTAACTTATAAAGATATCACGTATTTCCCGATGACTTGGAGCTACACTCAAGCCTTAGCTGTGGAAGTAAATTGGAGTGATGATACAGGTTTTTCATTAAGAAAAACCGAAAACAAGGCTTCACTCTTGACGCAAAAGAAAGGTCTGTATAACAGTCCTTTCTCCGAATATATCATTGATCTTCCAACATTTAATGTATTCGTAAACGACTCTTGGCTTGATAACTACAAAGAAGACTATCCATTAATTGTTTATAAGGATATTACTTATTTTCCGATGACTTGGAAGTTTGCCGTTGATGAACTTGGATTGACGATAAATTATGATTCTACAAATGGGTTTAGTATAAAGAAGTAAGGTCCACAGTAAAAGACCAAAGCCTTAATGGCTTTGGTCTTTTACTGTTTTCATTTTTAAATAATCTCAATCTTACGTATCCATACTTTTAGGTATCTCTGTTGCCTTATAAATACTAATATCGTTAAGCATAATATAACTAAAAACCGACATGGTTAAGGGAAGTTAGGTGCTATTTTTGAAATTTATTATTTTCATGTTGTTCATGTTTCTAATGTCCGCTTGTAATAATTCAGATAATCAAAGTGGTCAAAGTACGTGTTCCGATTCTGGAAATGGTACAGATCCTCCATGCACAGAAAACAGCTCAAAGGCTAATAAGTAGGGGGGATTATGGAACATGAAACACCGTGGGGTTCTCGTCAATCTTACAATAAAGACCAAAGCCCTAATATACTTGGCTTTGGTCTTTTATTGTTGTTATCTTTTAATAATCTCAATTTTACGTATTCGATTCTTATCTCTTTCACGCACAATGAATGTCAAAGAGTTATACTGCCATTCTTCATCTATTCTCAATTCTGGCTGCTTACTGTATAACCATCCACCAATAGAATCCACATTCTCGTCTTGAATGTCAGTTCCTAATACGTAATTCATTTCGTTTAAAGAGGTGATACCATCAACTAGGTAGTGACCTTCAGCTATGGTCTCTATTTCTTTTAGTTCATCTTTATCGAATTCATCACGAATTTCACCGACAATTTCCTCAAGAATATCTTCAATCGTAATCAAACCTGACGTCCCACCGTATTCATCTAAAAGCAAGGCCATATGAACGTTTTCACGCTGCATCTTTTTGAGCAGGGATTTTACCGGCATACCTTCCGGTATAGTCATTATCGGTTGTAGCAATCCTTTGAAGTTGAAATCTGGGTTATTGAGGTAACTCAAGAAAAATTGCTTTGTGTTTACGAATCCTATGATATGATCTTTGCTTTCTTTAGCTACAGGAAAACGAGTGTATTGTTCCTTTGTAATAATGCTCATGTTCTCTTCAAGTGATTTATCCGCGTAAAGGCAAATCATATCCGTACGTGGGACCATGATTTCTCGCGCTAACAAATCGTCAAATGAAAATATGCGGTTTACATAACCGTATTCTGATTTATTAATTTTCCCGCTTAAATAACTGTCAGATAAAATAATACGAATTTCCTCTTCGGAATGAGCTTCCTCGTGTTCACTTGCAGGTTTGACTCCAAAAATTTTCACAAGCTGGGTGGCCGAACCATTTAAGATCCAAATAAAAGGATACATTATTTTATAAAAATAGATGATTAATGGAGCTGTTAAAATAGATATGGCTTCTGCTTTCTGGATGGCTAACGTTTTGGGAGCTAGTTCACCAAGCACAACATGGATATATGTAATGGATATAAATGCGATACTAAAAGATAAAATATGAGTTAAGGTTTCACCTATTCCAATTGATTCAAACAAGGGACCGAGGAGCTGTTCGACAGTTGGCTCACCTAGCCAACCAAGCCCTAAAGCCGTAATCGTGATACCCAACTGACACGCTGATAAGTACCCATCCAAGTTAGAGGTAACCGTTTGAACAGCGAACGCATTCTTCTTACCTTCTAAAACCATTTGGTCTACGCGGCTAGGACGAATCCGAATAACAGCGAATTCTGTAGCGACAAATAGAGCAGTGAGTAAGATAAGAATTACAATTAGTAATAAATTAATAAGCATATTAACCTTCTTTCAGCATTTAGTTTAATTCCTTTGCTAGAACCTATAGTTCTGTAACTTTAAATCATGTCAATTAATTTTATCTTTTTTGGAAAAACTTATCAATGTGCTCAAAAAAGCGGGCCTAGTGCTGGTCATATTTGATGTTACTTGGCTCGAGAGGAGTGAGAAATATTCTATTAAACATATGCTTAGGTTTTATTATCCCTTGGATATTTGGTGTTTTTTTATATAAAAAGGCCCCGAACATTGTAATAATCATATTTCCAGTCGCCTCTATTGTCTCTTCATTTATTAACGCAATCGGATTTCATATAGAGTTTTGGGACTTCACACCTTTGATTGAAGATGATGAAACGATATCTGCACTTCCCTTTGATATTGGACTGTATCCATTAGCAGCATGCTTAGCAATATATTGGATTGAAGTTAAGAAAACTAATCACATATTGACCCTAATTACGCTAAGTATCTTATTAACTGGGATTGAGTACATTGGATTCATACTTCATAAAGTTCAATATGGTCATGGTTGGAATATTGGCTGGACCTTTGTTTCTTATTTAATAGCTGCAATTACTGCATATGGATACTACGTTCTTGCGAAAAATCATGGGATTAACTTTAAAGGTAATCAGTCAAGTTGAAATCCCGAAAATTGAAATCCAAGATTTAATCGATTAAAATCAGCAAATGGACTATTATGGTGAAAAATGCTGCCTAAAGTCATACTGTGTTATCAAATTATAGAGGTGGTGCTGAAATGAGTACATTCAAATCATGGTTTTCAAATGCCAAAACAGGCTTGTCGGATCAAGTGAAAAAATTTAAAAATAAAGATTTTTTGGATGCAGTGGTTGCAGGTTGTGCGATTGTATCGGCGGCTGATGGCAGCATTGGCAATGCAGAAAAGGAAAAAATGATTGGTTATATCAGCAGAAGCGAAGAACTTAAAGTATTTGAAGTCAGCGATGTAATTGCTCGCTTTAATCATTTTGCCGGTAACTTTGAGTTTTCGGGCATTATTGGTAAGCAAGAAGCGCTTAAGGTAATATCCAAATTTAACAATAAGCCAGAAGTTGGCCGCATCATCATTGCGGTATGCTGCGCTATTGGAGCTGCAGACGGAGATTTTGACGACAATGAGAAGAAAGTTGTTAGAGATATTTGCACAACGCTTAACCTTAATGCTAATGAATTTAGTCTGTAATCATAATGGAGTTAGGTTGGGATATCACAATTGTTGAGAAAAAGGCTTCCTTGAGTGAAAAAGACAACATTTGAAGTTCCGCCTAAATTAAACTAAATCTTAATAGAACGAGGTCATTATCCATGTCAATTTCACTAACAAAAGGTCAAAAAGTAGATTTAACAAAAACAAACCCAGGATTAACGAAAGTTGTTATTGGTTTGGGATGGGATACGAATAAGTATAGCGGCGGGAAAGACTTCGACTTGGACGCTTCCGCATTTTGTGTAAATGCAAGTGGCAAAGTAGGATCTGAATCTGATTTTATTTTTTATAACAATACAAAGAATGCAAACAGTTCTATCGTACATACAGGCGATAATCGTACAGGTGATGGTGATGGAGACGATGAGCAAATCAATGTTGATTTGAGCGCAGTTCCGGCTGATACGGATAAAATCGCCTTCTGCATTACCATCCATGATGCACAAGCAAGATCTCAGAACTTCGGACAAGTTTCCAACGCCTTTGTACGGATAATTAATGAAAGCACTGGCGCAGAATTAATTCGGTTCGATCTTGGCGAGGATTTCTCTATTGAAACAGGTGTTGTAGTCGGGGAATTGTATCGTAATAACGGTGAGTGGAAATTCAGCGCAATCGGCAGTGGATATAAAGATGGACTTGCTGGGCTAGCTCGTGATTACGGCTTGCAAACATCCTAAGAAAATTCAAGAGATTGTAGATATGAAAATAAGCCTGTCCTAAAATCAATGAATTGAATTAACCGAAACAATTTAATTAAACTTATAGAAATTAAAAGAAGCAGATTAGGAGTTTTTCCTAGTCTGCATTTTTTTGAATACACTTAAAAAGGTTTATTTAACTAACGCTGTTTAAGTTACTTTTAGGCAACCTAATGTTCGATTAGGATTTGGTTTAGTATTTCAGAGGCTAGTGTTTTTGAACCTGTTGCGCCACGAATATATCGTAGAGAACTTGATGTAGCCCAGTCGATTCCTTTGATCTTCTTTACAAACTTATCAATACGATTGTAGTCAATTTGTTTCTTGTCCTGGGATACACAGGCAGATAAAACTGCTGCTCCGACTATACTCAAGGCATTTAAACATACGATATGGGTAATTCTAAATTCTTTGTAATTAGACCATTCATTACTGAAATGATCTTTTAGCGAATTAAAATAGATTAAAGCAAGCATTAGTCTATCGTCTTTTGATAACCTGGAGACATGTGGGGATTTAGTCAGTATTTCTAGGAAACGATATAGATTCTGAAGAGTTACATGGCGTTCTGGCGTTCTTTTTCCAGTAATCGTAGAAATATTATGAAAAGGACTATCGTTGCGTAATGCCAACTCAGTGGCAATCCAGCTTAAATCGTCTGAATGTCGTAGTAAATATTTACTTAGGGAACTGCCAATTTGTTTACCTTTAGTGTTTATTGTATCAAAAAGTTCAATCTCTTCTTCGTAATCAAGAAAATGGAAAGCGACGAATGGAATGTTAAGTTCAGAATTTGTTTCTTGTATATAGATTTTAATACCTCCAAGACGGTGCTGCCCATCAAGTAGAGAGGCCTTTCTGTTGCATATGAGTCGTCCGAAGCTTGGCCTTTGTTTATCATAAGGTACGAATTCCCAACTTGATTCTGAATTTAATAATATTGGAGGAAATAGCGCACTGTCTCCTTTTGATAAGTATGTAGCGAATTCACTACATTTTTTTTGAATCACTGGTCTTTGATATCCCTTACCAGAGGGGTCATCAAAAGGTTTCACGTATATTACTGTTAATGCAGTTGTAGCTAAAATACTACCAGAATAACATACTTTTCCGCGTTGCTTATATTGAACGACGTTTTCAATAACTAATTGATTAGGTAATTGATTCATATCTATAAGTCTCCTTGAAATGGTATTTATAATATTATAATAGGGTATTATAATACCCATTTACAAATGGTAAATGGTAGTATAGTTCACTTTAACTTATTTATTTACTCACCTACTCTTTAGGAAGAGAGGTGAGCGGCATTTGAAGATGTTTAAAGAAGTAGCTGATCGTATTCGGTTCTACCGTAAAGTTGCAAATCTAACTCAGGAGCAGTTAAGCGAACTCGTAGAGATTGACAGATCGTATCTTGGTAAAATTGAACGTGGAGAAATCAATATATCATTAGAAACTATAAGCAGAATTGCCGATGCCTTAAAAATTGAACCGATTGAATTATTTGAAAGGCCACTAAAGTCTTATAGAAAAGATAAAAAAGAGGTGTTAGAGAAAATTAATGTTATTCTCGAAAGTCAGACCACGGAAGAGTTAAAGATGACTTATATAATTTTAAATGACGTGCGTAAGTACAAAGAAATAAGATAATCCATGTGAGCTCACAATTTATTTAATTTATGGTTAAAGTGATAAGGGAAGTGTACCTTTTCAAAAGTATTGTCCATGTTTTTTATTAATGGATAAGTTATAAGGGCATGTAAATATTAAAAATAATCATCATTTTATGGAAGTAAATTGTCCAACTTATGAATATGTCTAAAAATGTCGAAATAGGTAGTACTAACAAGGGTTTGAAGTGCTTGTACAAAAAAACTACTTTTCATAACTCGCTCATGCTGTAGTCACTTTGGCCCTATCGGGAAAGGTGATGTACATTGAGCTCTATCAGGATCATAGCGGGGTTACTTATTCGTCAATTACGAAGCAATGGGCGATCATTCCCGTGGCCTTAGCTGGTTATTTAACGGCTTCACTCTTTGCTTGGTTCCTGTTCTCAGCTTATTCGAGAGGCAAGCAGCGATTAGGTTTGCAGGTCATGATTCTCCTATCTGGTCTTTCGTTAGTATTGTTCGTGCGAAATGGTTTCGGAGTCACGTTCTTAGTTGGCTTCATAGCCCTGACAATCATTATTCTGGCGCTTACGCCAAAGTGGTTAAGTGATTTCTATTATTTATTGCTCGCTTTCTTATGCTTGGAGGAATCTGTGTTTGGCCCGTTCTCTTTGATCATCTATGCATGGGGCAATGCACGGCAAGCGGGTGATGCCACGAATCTGGCACTGCATACCGGTATTCCGGCTATTGTGTGGGCCATTGGGTTTACACTCTTTGCTTTGTTGTGTGCGAAACAGGCCGTGCAAGCTTTTCTTGGACGAAACAAGCGTGCAAGAAGCTCCAGCCGACAATCACCAACACCATCCTACCGTGACTAGAAGAGAAACCGTCAGAGTGGCGCTTTGTTGTATTCTAGGACGAACTGTGGTAAAATACTCATGCTAGTTGTATAAGGCAAAGAACAGGCAATTGGGGTGCTAATCACATGGTAATCTTTATGAAAATTTTGTTAATCATAGCTTCGGTTGGATTAATTGCGATTGTACTTTTACAAAAAGGTAAAAGCGCAGGTTTGTCCGGTGCCATTTCTGGTGGTGCAGAACACTTATTTGGTAAGCAAAAAGCACGCGGTCTGGAACTATTTTTGTCCCGTTTCACGATGGGGCTTGCTGCTGCATTTTTCATTCTTTCCATTGTCGTAGCATACGTTGTAAAGGCCTAACACACATAAAACGATAACAGCAGGGGAAATCTACTCCTGCTGTTTTTTCATTTTAAATGGATGTTAGGAGTAGGAGCTGGTTACCATCGAGAGCAGAATTTACAAGTCGACAGAACCATTCTTTTGGTCAGGAAGTGGAGATAATCAAGAGACAGGCATACTGATGATCCATGGGTTCACCGGGTCACCTTCGGAGTTTAGACGGATTGGATATGTACTCAGAGATGAGGGATACACCATCCATGCAGTCAAACTTCCAGGACACGGTACCTCACCTGAAGAGATGATACGAACCGGATGGACGGATTGGTATGGGCATGTGCTGGAGAGTTATGACGAACTTGCAGCGAAATGCAAAAGCGTTGTTGTTATGGGACATTCCATGGGCGGATTACTCGCCTTGAAGCTGGCTGTGGAACGTCGTGCGGCTGGGGTTGTTTCGCTGGCTACGCCTATTTTTCTGACATCAAGGAAGTTGGCGCTGGCCGTACTGCTGCAATATTTTATCAAATTTGTAGCCAAGAAGCCCAAACAAGTCTCCACGTTATTAGATGAGTCATGTGCATATACCAAAACGCCGATTCGGTGCGTAGTAAGCCTACTAAAGCTGTTAAAACAAGTGAAAAGAATGCTGCCTGAGGTTGAAGCACCGATATGGATCGGTCAAGGGAGCAAGGATGGTGTAGTCCATCAGGAAAGCGCAGCTTTTTTACATAAGCGCACTAGTTCACAAGTGAAAGAACTTCGATATTACCCAGAGTCATCCCATGGATTGCTGCTGGATCAAGAGAGAGAGCTTATCTACGCCGATATAACTGCGTTTATCCTTTCCCTGAAAGTGGCATACTATGGAGTAAAGGAAACAAGTACGGCGCATTAGAAGCTAGGCTCAACAACAACAAGAAGGTGAAGAGAGTATGACGACAGATAAAGAAATCATAAGTTTGATGCAAGAAGAGGCTTATAAGCCTATGTCCTATAAAGAACTTGAGAAATATTTTGGGATTGAGAGTGCAAATGAGTTTAAGGATTTTATTAAATTGTTGAATCAATTAGAGGAAAGTGGTCACATTGTCAGAGGCGGAAATGACCGCTACGGCGTTCCTGAACGAATGAATTTGGTGAGAGGTAAGCTGCAGGCACATGCCAAAGGCTTCGGATTTTTAATTCCAGATGATCGGGACCACCCGGATGTATACATTAATGCCCATGATCTAAATACCGCGATGAATGGCGACATTGTCTTCGTCAAGATAACCGCGAGGAGTCAAGGCGGAGGCCGGCTGGAAGGCGAAGTCGTGCGAGTTATTACGCGTGCGAATACGCAAATTGTTGGTGTTTTTCAGAGTCAGGAGACGTTTGGTTTCGTTATCGCGGATGATAAGCGTGTGTCTCGGGACATTTTCATCCCTCAGCATGCCTTCATGGGCGCTGTTACGGGGCAAAAAGTTGTCGTCAAGATTGTAAACTATCCAGAGGGACGTTCTGCTGCTGAAGGAGAAATTATCGAGATCCTTGGCCACAAAGATGATCCAGGTGTTGATATTTTGGCTATCGTACGTAAACACCAACTGCCAGAGGCTTTCCAAGAGGACGTTCTGGCGGAGGCAGATGCCGCACCGGATTCCATTACGGAAGAAGAAATTATTGGTCAAGGACGGCGGGATCTTCGTTCTAAGCGTATTGTAACGATTGACGGTGAAGATGCGAAAGACTTGGATGACGCGGTAAACGTGGAGCTTTTGGAAAATGGCAACTTCCGTTTGGGTGTGCATATTGCCGATGTGAGCTATTATGTGCGGGAAGGCACTGCATTGGATATTGAAGCCTATAATCGCGGCTGCTCCGTGTATTTGACTGATCGTGTTATTCCAATGCTGCCTCATAGATTATCTAACGGGATATGCTCGCTCAATCCACGTGTAGATCGTTTAACCATGTCTTGCGAGATGGAGTTCGATGAGAATCTAAAAGTGGTAAACCACGAAATTTTCACGAGTGTTATTAAAACTAGTGAACGCATGACGTATACGAATGTACGTAAGCTTCTGACAGGTGAAGCAGAGCCGGACATTGTTGAAAAATATGCCTATTTGATGGAAGATTTCAAACGAATGGAAGAGCTGGCTGCAAGGCTGCGTTCCAGACGGATGAAGCGCGGAGCGATTGATTTTGACTTCGAGGAGTCTAAAATTATCGTTGATTCCGAAGGCAAACCTACGGATATTGTAAAAAGAGAACGTTCCGTCGCTGAAATGATGATCGAAGAATTCATGCTGGCTGCGAATGAAACGGTTGCTGAGCATTTTTCATGGATGAAAGTACCTTTCTTATACCGTGTTCATGAAGACCCTGATTCTGAGAAGCTGATGAATTTCATGGAGTTTGTAACGAACTTCGGGTATTCCGTTAAAGGCAAAGGGAATTCCGTACATCCACGGGCTTTGCAGGCGCTTTTGGAAGAGATTAAAGGGACTCCCGAAGAGACGGTTCTTAGTAAAATTATGCTTCGCTCCATGAAACAGGCTCGCTATGATGCGCAGAGTTTGGGGCATTTCGGCTTGGCGGCGGAATTTTATTCGCACTTTACATCGCCAATTCGTCGTTACCCGGATTTAATTATTCATCGAGTGATTCGTGAGGTGCTGGAAAGCGGCGGTACGCTATCTGATAAGCGTCATGAATATTTGTCATCACGGATGAGTGATATTGCGCAGCAATCCTCGGAGCGTGAGCGAGTTGCGGTCGATGCGGAACGTGAGACGGAAGCGTTGAAGAAAGCTCAGTACATGCTGGATAAAGTCGGCGAGGAATTCGAAGGTATTATCTCCAGCGTTACCGGTTTCGGTATGTTCGTGGAGCTCGACAATACGGTTGAAGGCTTGATTCGCCTTAGCGATTTGACTGACGATTATTATAATTTCCATGAGAGACAGTTTGCTCTCATCGGTGAACGTACGTCCAAGATCTATCGAATCGGGGATGAAATCAAGATTCGCGTAGCTCGTGTCAATATGGATGAGCATACGATTGATTTTGAACTGCTCGATATGAAGCCTCGCAAAGAGGGCGGGTTTAGTCGCGGCGGCGGTGGAGGAAAGCCTCCCTTCAAGGGGGCGGCTGGATTTAAGGGCTTCAGAGGTGGATCCAACAAAGGCAAACCCGAAAAAGGTAAGGGCGGATTTGCCGATAAAGGCAAAGGTGGCTATGCGAAAAATCAGGGTGCTGGTGGTGGAGAGCGTGGCAAAGATAGAGCCGGAGCTGGTGGTACGGGTGAAGGTAAGGGAAGAGCTGAGAGAGTTGGACGTGGCGGGGCTGAAGGAGTAGGTCAAGGGCGTGGAGCTCGAGGAGCTGCTGAGGGAGTAGGTCAAGGGCGTGGAGCTCGAGGGGCGGCTGAAGGAGTAGGTCAAGGACGTGGCGGAGCTCGAGGAGCGACTGAAGGAATAGGTCAAGAGCGTGGAGCGGGACGTGCTGCAGGAGGCGCAGCTCGTAGGATTGAAGCCGCAGCGCGTGCTGATGGCGGAGCAGGGCAAGGGCGCGGTGAAGATTCTGGACGCGCAGAAGGTGGAGTATGGCGTGCAGAGGGCGGCTCAGGCCAGGGCAAATCGCGGCGCGGGAAGGCTGGGAGCACGCCGTGGAGCGAGAAGCGCGGCCGAGGTGGAGCTGGCCGCGGCAAAGCGGGCGGTCCTAAGCTGAGCGAAGGCGGCAGCTTGAGCGCAAGGCTTGAATCTGTCGGCGCGGGGCGGACAGAGAGCGGTGTTGCCCGCGGCGAAAGTAAGCGCGGCCGCGGTGGGATTGCGCTTGGGGGCGAAGCCCAAGCGGGTGGCGGTTCGTCTGCTGAGCGCAGCGCAGGCGGTAGTGATTGGGCGAGCGGCGTGAACGCGCTCGCCAAGGGTGGTCGTCGTCGGAGCGACGACGGCGATGGCAGCAAGAAGCGGCGGAGATAATGCCGCTTCTTGCTTTTCGGCCATGAACTTGCTACAATAGGATGCACATTGTAGCAGTATTTACCTGCATTGAACGTGCGGGAGGAGGATCTCACGTGGCAACGAAAAAGGCCGATGGCAAATTGCTCGCCCAGAACAAAAAGGCTTCACACGACTACTTTATTGAAGAAACGTATGAATGCGGTCTTGTCCTGACCGGCACGGAGATCAAATCCTTACGGGCAGGTAAAGCAAACATAGGCGATAGCTTTTCGACTATTCGCAATGGCGAAGCATTTGTACACAACATGCATATTAGTCCTTTTGATCAAGGCAACCGAAGTAATCCGGAAGATCCAACACGGACGCGGAAGCTGCTCTTAAAAAAGGCGCAGATCGCCAAGATGCTAGGGCAGGCAAAGCAAGAAGGTTACACCCTCGTTCCACTGAAGGTGTATATCCGAAATGGTTACGCCAAGCTTTTGGTCGGCATAGGCAAAGGGAAGAAGCAGTTCGACAAGCGTGAATCCGCAGCGAAAAAGGATGCACAGCGAGACATTCAACGTGCTCTGCGTGAGAAGCAGAAGATTGCCAGATAGGTGTTCAGCCCATACTGGAAGGCAGCTCCTCGACTTCCATGAACCTAGTCGTTCATTTTTCATCCGTATGTGTTATACTAATTTAGCAGCAAAGATTTGAAAGCAATTTGGCTCAACTGCACGTCTTTTACCTTCACCGTCTATGATGACGGCAACGAAGGCAATCCGGGGGTGTTCTTGGATTCGACGGGGATAGTTTGGGCACGGGTTGCGGGTAGTGGGGCCGCGTCCACTATAAAACGCTAAAGCCTATTAAATGGCAAACAAACACAACCTTACGCTTTAGCAGCTTAATAACCTGTTAGCGTGCTCCTCCTCAGCATCGCCCATGTGACTGGGATAGGGGCTCAACTATAGTGGGATACGACGTTCGGTCTCCGCCTGGGGTCGACGTAAGAAGATAATCAGGCTGACCCAACGCATAGCCGGTTACGGGGCGCTGCTCGGGTGACATCAAAACTGTGACTACACCCGTAGATGCCTGTGTTGCGATATTTTCGGACAGGGGTTCGACTCCCCTCACCTCCATACTAAAAACCCGCTCCCAGAGCGGGTTTTCGCCTTCTTAAGAGTGAAATTGCAGACTAAATGTAGACATCATATGGCGACCCAAACTCATTTACAGTAGCTCGTCTCCAACTTACATAACCACGTATATAAACATTAATTTGTCTGTGGTTATTGTCTAAATAAAGCCTTGGGAGGCGATTGAATATGATAACAGTGCTCAATGTGGATGGTCAGAAACTAACCCCATGTGTGCTTGACCGGGCTTGGCGGGAAGTTAACCGAGCTCGTGCCGTCTGGATCGACGAGCAGACAATCCAATTACTTTACAACCCATTTTCATTTCGAGACTATCGAAAAACTGCATTAAAACGGGATAAATACACATGTTTGTGGTGCGGACGTCCCGCAACGACGGTAGATCATATTGTCCCCTCAAGCAAAGGCGGCTCAGATCTTCCCCAAAACTTACTCGCTGCTTGCATGGAATGCAACACGAAACGAGGAAACCGTTCAGCGTTTTCATATTTTATAGAAAAAGTATTTTCCGTGCCGAATCTTATAAAGCTTTCTTACCGCATCATTAAAGCTAAACATAATCATCGTCAAACGAACCGATGTAAGTACTCATTCACCGCCTGAAGGTGGTTTTTATCTTTATAGGGGTCCAAACGGAATAGTTGTGTCCCCATTGGAGGGGAGGGATTTTGATGCGTTGGTTTTTTTGCAGACACCGTTAAGCTGGATGCAAGTACATGCAAATTTATGTATCGGGGTTCAACTCCCCTCACCTCCATACAAATGAAAGAAGCACCTCGATCAGGGTGCTTTTTTCTTTAAACAGAATTTATATGTTCTGGGCTTGAGCGAACTTTAACGAGAAGACGTCACTGTTTGTTTGGTAAACCTGCAATTGTACATGCTTTTTTTCTTTAAATAACTCATATTCGTAAATTCCTGCAATCGTGCAGGCTTTTTCGGTCTTTTTTAAATTCAGGTTGGAAAAGCTAAAAATTCCTGCATAGTAGCAGGCTTTTCCACTTCTGAAACGATTTTAGTAAAATAGCTGCACTTTCGCAGTTATTTTAGGCGGTTGAATAATAGTTCTCACCAAACACTGGTGAAGCCTTAAGGTATTCAGCTGCTAAAACACTAAAAGTTCCATGTAGTCCGACGAATTGAAAGGCTTCGACAGCAAGTGAAATGGACATTATAGTATGAAACATTGGCACTTTCGAGCCGCAGAAGAACATTTACCAATATCTATATCGACATTTTTCGAGAACATATGATATTATGTAATTCTTGATAAAGTGGTAACGTGCTAAAGTCATTGATACAAAAGGTAAAGGTGGAGTTGGAGTTTATGAAACGATTGGCAACGATGGTATTAGTAATCACGACGGCAATTTCTCTAATTACAGGATGCTCGAGTCCAAAAGGTAACGCAGGTGACGCGAAAAAGATAGTGATCGGTATTGATGATAAATTTGCGCCGATGGGATTCCGAGATGAGAAGAATGAGATTGTCGGTTTTGATATCGACTATGCGAAAGCAGCTGCTGAAAAAATGGGGACAACAGCAGTTTTTCAACCGATTGACTGGACAACCAAAGAATCCGAGCTGAACAGCGGCAGGATTGATCTCATTTGGAACGGATATACGATTACGGACGAGCGTAAAGGCAAAGTACTTTTTACCAAACCTTATTTGAAAAATGCGCAGGTGGCTGTCACGCTGGCTAAATCCAATTTCACCAAGCTGGATGATCTGACTGGTAAAGTTGTAGGGCTTCAATCCCTCTCTTCGGCTGCTGACGCATTGAACGAAAGTCCGTTAAAATCCAAAGTCAAGACCGTAACGGAGTATGCCGATAATGTTCTAGCGCTAAACGATTTGAAGATTGGCCGCATCGATGCGGTGATCATTGATGAAGTTGTTATTAAGTACTACATGTCCAAAGAAAAGGGAAGCTTCAAGCTGCTTGGTGAATCGTTAGCTCCTGAAGAATACGGGATTGGCGTGAAGAAAGGCAACGAGGCACTGCTTCAAAAGCTGCAAAAAGCGCTTGATGAGATAAATCAAGACGGCACCGCTGCTAAAATTTCGCAAAAGTGGTTTGGTGAAGATAAAGTATTGAAGTAAACGTAATCGAAGAAGATATGGCAAAATCGGATTTCTTTTTGGGAAATCCCGTTTTTGTTTTTGGAGGTATTGTTTGATGTCATCTGATTATTTCACTTCGATGGTCATCCCTATGCTGGAAGGGGCCCAAATGACGGTCCTTTTATTTTTAATTGCCATTGTGGTGTCTATCCCTTTGGGTTTTGTCCTTACATTGGCGGTAAAAAGCAGTAACCGACCGATTTCGTCGCTCGCTAATACGTATATATATATCATGCGCGGAACGCCGCTGTTGCTGCAATTGCTCGTGATTTGCTTCGGACTTCCCATGCTGCCGGGGATCGGACAATATTTGGTGCTGGACCGATTTACCGCTGCCTGTTTAGGTTTTATTCTGAACTATGCGGCTTATTTTGCCGAAATTTTTAGAGGCGGCTTGCTTGCGATTGATAAAGGCCAATATGAGGCTTCACAGGTTCTAGGTTTTAGCAAGTGGCAGACTATGCTGCGAATTATCATGCCTCAAATGTTTCGAGTCGTCTTGCCTGCAGTATCCAATGAGTCGATTACGCTGATTAAAGATACCGCGCTGCTATATGCTGTTGCAGTTCCGGAATTGCTTCATTTTGCCCAGACAGCGGTCAATCGTGACTTCACCATCATGCCTTTCTTTATCGCGGGCATTATTTATTTGGTCATGACACTTCTGCTAACTGTGTTTTTTAAATGGCTGGAGCGAAGATTTAAATTTGAATAAAAGGGATGGCGCGTGTGGCAATCATTGAAGTAGCTAACCTAAGTAAGTCATTTGGCGAGTTGAACGTGCTGAAGCAAATGACGTTTCAAGTGGAAAAGAAAGATGTTGTTGCAGTCATTGGTCCTTCGGGTTCCGGCAAAAGTACAATGCTCCGAAGTCTTATTCATCTTGAGCAGATTAATGGCGGCACGATTCACATAGCAGGAGAGGGCTTGGTCAAAGATGGAATTTACGCCAAACCCTCTGAAATCAAACGGATCACCTCCAAGATGGGCATGGTGTTCCAACATTTTAACTTGTATCCTCATCTTACTGTGAGAGAGAATTTGGAGCTCGCTCCGCGAATCGTTAAAGGTGAGCCGATTGCGGAATTTCGAAAGCGGAGCTTGGAATTATTGGAAAAGGTTGGACTCTCCGCGAAGGCATCGGATTATCCGGCTAAGCTTTCCGGGGGCCAGAAGCAGAGGGTCGCGATTGCCCGAGCATTAATGATGAATCCTGAAATCCTATTGTTCGATGAACCTACCTCCGCCCTCGACCCTGAATTGACGGGAGAGGTGATGCAGGTGATGAAGAACCTCGCAGAGGAACACATGACGATGATTGTCGTGACTCATGAAATGGGCTTCGCCAGAGAAGTAGCGAATCGGGTCATGTTTATCGATAAAGGAGAAATCGTCGAATCCGGCCATCCGCAGCAGCTTTTTACAAATCCGAAGTTCGACCGGACGAAAGCTTTCTTGAATGTTGGCTTGCCCAGCAGTGATGGGGAAAAGGTTGAATGATCTTAGCCTGATATGACGGCGAAATATGGATTTCCCATACCATGGCCCACCTCCATACAATGAAGAGGCACCCGAGAGGGTGCTTTTTTCATTTGGGAAATTCGATTTGATGTCAACGCGCAGGCTTCTTTATTTTTGATTTGTTCCTCATATAGGTTCGAAAGAGAGCTTGCAGAAGAAGATATCCAAACGTGGATGAATTGTTATGAACTGAATTACATTGAATTGAGCGAAAAGCACAAAAATATTCACTCTTTTTGTCGAAGGTACCTCTGCCTGTTATCTAATACAGGTATCATTTCATTAACAGAAGCAATCAGGAATTGAGGACTGCTGGTCTGTTGTTTGTCCAGTTAACTGTTCTGGATGATCATCGAATGCTATTAAGGCATGTGTCGCATGGCTGAGAATAGCCCCTGCTCGCGTCGAAGTAGCAATTAAAATTGCTTCTAAGATTTCTTCTTTCGTACCACCTAGCTCTTTGCACTTTTTTACATGCACATCAATACAGTAGGGACAACCCGTCACGTGAGCAACAGCCACAGCAATTAGTTCTTTCATCTTTAAAGGTATGGCCTCTGTAGAATGAAAGACGTCCCGTTCAAAGGACAAAAAAGAAGCTGCAGCTTGAGGGGCGAGCTTTATGAGCTCAGGAATTCGTTCGAGATTCGAGCGGTCGTAATAATGATTCATGGTTAACCTCCCACAAAATTTTAATGGATCTATAATTAATTTTATAGGGAGTCGAATCGATCTTCAGTGACATAGTCACAAAAAAGACTAGTTTCAGTTTCATAAATGAAAAAGCACCCAAGAGGGTGCTTTTATAAACTCGTGGCAAGCTTATGTTTAATTCTACTCTAGGTTGAGAAATTATAATTGGTCATTAAGGATTGGCTATGATTTTACCGTTTTGCCACTCAAACTCATATTCAAATTGTTCGGTAGAGCTATAAAATTCTGGTGAGTACGGACGAACAATATGACTCTCTGATGCACTGACACCTAAAGCAGAAAAGGTTAACATACAGGCAAATGCAAGGATTATTTTGGCTGTCATATTTCGATGCCTCCACCACAATAAGATAACTCCATTGTAGGACACATTTGTAAGTGGAGTATTATCACTAAGTAAATACCTTGTTTACAAAAAGGGAGAGTTTCATGGATTTGAACTATCGTGGCAATCCTCCATATATCTACCGATAAAGCAATTAGTAGTGTCGTAGAATCCTATCTTATATGATATAGTTACATAATTAGGATGATTATGGAAATATCATAGAGAATAACGGAGTGGTGGTTGATATGAGAATGAAGTCATTACCAATTTTATATTTTTTAACTGCACTAGTTTGTTGCGCGATTACACTTAGTGCTTGTGAACAAACGCAGTCCAGCGGTGTAACTCACGAGAAGTCAACAGAAACAAAATTAGATTTATGGACTCCAACTCAGGTGGATGCCTCACAAATTCCCCTAACTTTTACTTATACTTCTAATAAGGCAGCAAGTTATGTCGTCGATTTACTGATTAAACCGGAAGGTTCAACGGAGTATCGTAAGGCCACATTGGATGGAAATTCTTCTTTTGAAAGCAAAGAAGGAGAAAGTGATTTTACCGTTTCATGGAATAAGGAAAAAGATGCTATACAAGCAAATCTTACAGTGGACCTCCGATTAACAACTACGGATAAAGATGGACATACAACGAGTTCTGATCTTAATCGATTGCGCTTTGAATCGCGGGAGACCATTCGTAATCACGTTCAGAATTATTTGATCTATTATGGCAAATGGACGGATTCGTTAATTGATCAAGCAAGGCAGAAATACAGATTGGTTATTTTGGATACACGCAGCGGGATTTCACCTAAGCAAATAGCTAAGATTCGTGCTGGAAAGGACCCACATGATGCTTCGGATGATGTGCTCGTCTTAGCTTATGTTTCAATAGGCGAAGATCTTCGGACAGCGGGAATGAGCCCGGATGATATGAAAAAGGATGCGAGATTCGTACTGGATGGATCTGGTCCATCTACGGATCCGCGAGCAGGAGCCCCTTTTCCCAAAGGCAGCGACGTTCCGACGGATCTTGATCTGAAGGGGAAAGCGAGTAATGGAGGATTTGCTCCCTTTTATCTGAATGATAATTTCGTGACTTTCGGTACAATCGGGAAGGCGGGAACGCCTGATTTTAATACGAATTTCAAGGCTGCTTTTGTAAATCCCGGTCATCCGGAATGGTTTAAAGCTTTACTCGACATGAAACTTCAAACGGATAGGGTATCGGGAATCAAAGAGCTTTTATCCCACGACTCCGGTCAAGGTTATGGTTGTGACGGGTTGTTTTTGGATACTTTGGATACTGCGGCACCAAACTCTTTTACCAATGCATCCAGTTCCAATCAAGGTCAATTTGAGTGGACTCAGCCTGGGATGAAGCAATTAATTGCGAACATTCGACAAGCGTATCCAAATCGATTTTTGCTTGCAAACCGTGGGCTTTTTTTCTACAATCCTGATTTGACAGCTTATACGTTCACTTTGCGAGGATTAGTGGATTTTGTTTTATTTGAAAGTTATCGGCTGGATAGCAGCCAGGCTCAGTGGTTTAACGAAGCTACATTCAATGATAATAAGTATAATTATGCACAAAAGCTCTTGGCCGAATCGGATCGTGCTGACGGATTTCGTGTTCTCAGCCTTGGTTATGCGGAAGGGCCGAACGGTGATTTAATGAAGAAAGCGCTAAATGGTGAGCAGAATGAAGCATCAAACATGCTGCTTGCTGATGTACAAGAAGCTACTGATCTCGGTATGGTTCACTACATCTCCAATGCTCAGGTTGCAGCTATAGATACTTATGTCATGGATCATGGGGAAGCTGCGGCTAAACCGCCAATTTGGGGAAATACATTGACACCTCCGTTCGGTAAACCTTACACGGAACCGAGAGTGGGGATTCAGAATATAGATATCCGAGGGAAAGATGTCTTCGTCCAGTGGGATGTGGCACATTCGCAGGCTCGTCCTATTTCGTACATGCTTTATGTGAAAGAGGGTCAAGATTTTGATTTAAAACAGGACATGAAAACGCAAGAGGTACAGGCCATCCCACTGCATTTAGGCATTCCTTTAGACTATGCTGGACGAGGAGATCGGAGCAAACGTTACCCCTATGAGGATAAGGTGGAAGGTTTAACATCTGGGAAAACCTACTATTTACTCATTAGGGCTCGCAATGCGGCCAATCAATTTGACAACAACGAAAAATCAATGAAGATTATAGCCCCTTAAAGGGAGGCATGGTGAGTTATAGTGGATCTATGAATGGTCTTAACTGACTTGCTATAAACGAAGAGGATGTAAACGACGTCTAGAATAAATATAAGAATGTACAGCATGTTTAACAAGATTGAATTCGGGTTTAGGGAATAGCACCAAATAGATGCGCACAGGGTGCCGGCCATTTTAGAGTAGGCGATGACGATGGATTGGCCGTGTAAATCTTGTTTCAGCAGCATTTTTATAAATAGTATGGACATCATGAGATTGATTCCAAATGCAGAATATTTACCCTCTGGATCATGAAATTCGACAGCCATTCCGTAGTGAAGCAGCAGTGCAATGACTAATAGGGAGAGGACGATAGGTTTTATAGGCCATTTTGGAGATAAGTTTTTTGAATAATAGAGGAATTGAAACAGGATGATGCAGTCTAATAAGAACCATAATAGGGTTACGATTTGCTGTAGTGGGTGGAAAGGCATGACGAGGGAGAACAGAAATTCCCAAGTGATATTGGCGCATAGGGCGACTAGTGGCATTCCGCAGGTTCGATCCCGGAACCCTTTATAAATGACCCATATATAAGCGATTGTCCAGAAAAAGACGATGCCAAACTGTAGAATTAGTTCTATTTGTGGTGGTAAAAGGTGCTCCATACCTAGTAAATCGCATCCTTCCTGGAAATTCTCTTTGATAAATATGATTCAATTAGCTCGTCTATGCCTGTATCCCGCGAGACAATCTTCACACAGCAGCGAATTACGGATCTAACGAAGACACCCTAGAGGGTGTCTTTTGCATTATGTGGTACTTAATTGGGAGGATAGGGGAGGATGTTTTCGAATACATAGATTTGGTTAGGTCTAATCCATTCATAGGGCGGAATACTTAGCTTTAGGTATCCATAGGCGGTTTTTCACCGAAAAAGCTATTTGTTATACTTAATAGGACGGATACGAAATAAAAATAAGCAAGGAGTTGGCTGGATTGAACTATACAGAGATGTTAGGACGCAGGAGCGAAATTTTGAAACGTATCATTGGAAATCTGATTATTAAAGATAATCAGTTTGGTTTGAGTGAACAAGAAAATAATTGTTATAAAGATATGGTTAAAAAGTTTCATAGAAGTAACTATGAATTAAACGCTAGTAGGAAACTATAGTTACTATATGTTCTATTAAAATGGAAGCAAAAGAGTGTAGTAAGATGATAGGTAGTAGAAGACACCGTCTTAGGTGTCTTTTTGTGGTGTAATAAGACTACATAAGTCAATAATCGATAGAGAGTAGGCATGCATCAACTTGGTAAAGTCAGAGAAAATCATTTATTTCATCCTAGCTATGGTGGTCATCTCATGGGGTTTAAATATTGTAATGGTGAAATACCTTACACAATTTATCTCGCCCATGCTTGTAGCCGCAATTAGGATTCCGCTCGCTGGCATTGTGCTGCTTCCGTTTGTATTTAAAAAGTATGGCTTCTATAAACCCAATGCAAAACAGTGGGGGCTTCTTTTAATTATAGGGCTAACATCGATCTTCTTTCATCAGTTGTTTTTAGCATATGGGGTTGTAACGACTACAGCTACAAATGCATCGCTGATCCTAGGTTTAAATCCGTTATCTACCGCTCTGCTTGCATCCATTTTCGTTGGGGAAAAATTCAATTTGAGATTAGGCCTTGGCATTCTGTTTGGATTCTCAGGGGTCGTTTTGGTCGTAACTTCCAAGTCGGTAGATAGCTCGGTTGGTTTATCTGGATGGGGAGATATCATTATGCTTCTATCCATGTTGGCGTATGTTGTTGGTGCATTGTTCATCAAGAAGTTGTCGACAACTTCCATGCCAACTTTAGTTGTCACTACCTATTCCACACTAATTGGGGGAGTCATGCTAAATCTGGGTACAGTGACTTTCCTTGGGCCTTCGTCGTACGCACAGATTCATATGCCAGGAACGGCTTGGGCTGTTATGTTGATGTCAGCTTGGGCAGCCTCTTCACTGGGTACGTTAGGTTGGAATCATGGTATAAAATTTCTAGGTGCCAACAAAACAGCGATGTTTCTAAACGGGCTGCCTTTTGCCAGTATGGTTGGGGGAATTATTTTTTTGGATGAAAAAATTGGTTGGATTCACGTTGTGGCCTTTATGCTTACCACGGTTGGTATTGTGATAGGGACTTTAAAGAGAAAAGATAACAGGCTTTCCTCAGTAGCTGGAGAATCTGTTGAAGTCTAGACCCGTACCATCATACAAAACCAATAAGACACTATCCAGACAAGGACGAAATAATAATCAATCAGATGGGAATTCTAACTAGAAAAAGGAGCTGCGAACATGAATATCATGGAAGTACTCACTGATGCGATTAAGCCGTTTCTGGATGGTGAAAAGCCGCCTTTAAACGTCGGAGAAGTTATGAATCTGTGGTTTTATTTGACCGCAACAGAACAAACCATGCGCGGAGAACAGGTGTCTTATAATATTGTAGAGGATCTTGAACTTAAGGAGAAGTTGAAAGAAGTCATTAACGATGTGCATGGTCCCATATTTGCAGAGTTAACTGAGTTTTTAAAAGCAGAAGGCGTCCCGCTGCAAGAGCCATCGCCGAATAAACCGATTGGCGACTTTCGAAATATTCCAGAGGGGTCCAAACTGTCTGATGAGGAAATAGCGAGTCTTCTCAGCTTCAATATAGTACTGGGAATAAATTATGCTTGCCGGGGCATGACAGAGTCAGTACGACCGGATGTTGCGGCAATGTTCGCCAAATTTCAGATGAAGAAGTTTACATACGCAATAACGTTAAAAGATTTATTAATGAGAAAAGGGTGGTTAAAAGCACCACCGTATTTCAAAGCATAAGTCTTTGTAAGATAAGAATGAAGGACGCATTAAGCAGCATTTTACTAGTAAGCATAAAAAGCACCCTCGTGGGTGCTTTTTCATTTATGGGTGTTATCGCGGGGAGAGTATATGAACAGTTAGTTGATAGTGATAGCAGAAATGCTTCCATTGGTTTTAAAGTCTTTCGTATAGGCTAACGTAGCTGTCGCAGTGAATGTACCGTTTGGTCCCGTTACGGTTATCGTTGGATTGGAAGAATACCCTGCTCCTGGATTCGTAATCGTTACACCGGTCACGACACCATTCGTAACTATTGCGGTGGCAGTAGCTTGCGTCTTTTGCCATGTTTCACTTTTTCTTCCGTTATAACGGTAATAGTTGGACACCTCATCTAAGCGTTCATTTGTGATCCCATAGGGGGCCAAAACTTTAAGGAGAGCCGCTTTGTTTTTCTGAGCTTGTTCAGTGCTCGGACCGCTATCCAGTCCTGCAGGAGTTACGCCGCGAAATGCTTCTCTAAATACCTCAGTGGGTACCCCAAGGGCCGCGGCGATAAGGACGACTGGCCTGCCATGGTCTTGCGGATCTGTGTTAAAGCCACCCGATATCACGACGGAATCAGTAGCTTGACCCGGATTGTTGCCATTCGTAGTACCCGCAGATGGAGAGGAGCTTGTTGGGGGAGCTGAAGCATTTTTACAGTCTTGTCCTCCTTTATGGCCTCCCACTTTTGGCGGTGCCTCTTTAACAGGTTTAATATTGGTTGTCTCGGTAGTCGAAAGAGGTGCAGCTAAGACAGAGTTATTACTGCTAAATGCTATACCTCCACTTACCGCAATTACTGCTACTAGCGTACCAGTGGTGATCATTTTCATTTTTAAGTTCATCGTCATTCTTCCCTTCTTTTTTATAAGATTGTGTATTTCCTGAAACCTATGTTACTTGGACTTGGTGAAAGTTTGGTGAAAGCACGGAAGCTTTCGGTTATACTTTTATGAAGATGGTAAAGTCGGGAAATGGGGCTGGAAAATGAAGATTCTATTGGCGGAAGATGATATTCGTCTGGGAGAACTGACCGCGCATATGTTGAGAAAGAAGTCTGGATGCACCGTTGATTGGGTGAAAACGGGCAGCGATGCGTTCGACTATGCGACGGCTTCCAGCTACGATGTTGTTGTGCTCGATTGGATGATGCCGGAAGGGGATGGCCGCGAAACGTGTGCCAAACTTCGTAAAAGGGGCTATCTCGGTGCGATTCTGATGCTGACTGCGAAGGATGCTGTGCAGGATCGTGTGGAAGGTCTCGATGCGGGAGCCGACGATTATTTGGTCAAGCCGTTCGAGATGGACGAACTGTTGGCGCGTTTGCGAGCATTGATGCGCAGAAACTTCGTTCCCTTTCAGGAGGACATTATCCGGATCCGAGATCTGGAGCTGCAGCGGATGAGTCAAATCGTCATTCAAGGCGATCAAGAAATCCAATTATCCCCGCGTGAATTTCAAATTCTAGACCTGCTGCTGCAGAACAAAGGACGTACATTGACCCGCGAGGTCATCCTGGACAAAGTATGGGGCCTTGATGCCGAAGTGAATCTAAAAACGATCGACGCTACCGTAAAATTAATCCGAAAGAAGCTCGAGCCCTCCTACTCACGGGAGCTTATTCAGAGCGTGAGAGGCGTAGGTTATAAAATTGGAGATTAACTGGGGCTCATTAAAAAATCGGCTATCTGCTGGCGATTTGTTCGACCGAACGCGCAGTAAGTTGACGTTGCAATACAGCGGTGTACTTATTGCTTTTCTGAGTTTGTTCGTTATCATTGTTTATGTCCTACTCTATGTATTCATCTGGAACGATCAACGAACGGGTCTGAATGAGCTGGCTGACAGTGAAATTCGCACCTTGCAAAAGTGGGCCGACCAAGACAGCGATCCGAATAGGCGCCCTCCGCGCTCAATAGAAGATGCTTTCTCGATCAGTACGGATCAGTCGTTCTACTACTTAATTGCTGAAAATGGGAACATACAGTTAGGGGATGAGATTCAGCGGGAACTGCGTAATCAAGTGATAGAGGCCATCGCGAAGGGACATTTCAGAGGGAAAGAGATCGAGAAAGTTACTTTGCAAACATTCGATAAGCCGTCTACAGACGACTTAGGACGGCCGAAACAAGGAAAGAATGCCAAGTTTCTTGTTTCGGATCGCCAGCTGCTATGGCATGGGGCGCGGATTGGTACTTTATATGTAGGGAAGGAAGTAACGTTCCAGAACGATTTGTTCCGCCTGCTGCTCATTGTGCTGATCGGGATGGCGCTGCTCTTCTTTGTTCTAGCCTTATGGTTTAGCCATCTAATGGCACGCAAAGCGATTATACCGATTGAGAAGGCGTATGCGAAACAACGTGAGTTCGTAGCGGATGCTTCCCATGAGCTGCGTACACCGCTTAGCGTCATGCTGACATCGATCGAAGCGCTTCAGCTTGAAGAAACTATCGATAGCGACCCCTTCTCGAAGAACGTGCTTAACGGCATGAAAGAGGAGGTTAACTCTATCACGAAGCTGGCGGGCGAATTGCTGCACCTAGCCCGCTCTGATTCTGGCGAATTCGAGCTGGATCGCTCCGCCTCTAATCTGAGTGAAGCAGCCGCAAAAGCGATTAGTAAGCTTCAGCCGTTAGCACAAGCCAAGGATATCAACATTCAGCTGCATGCTCCTCATGAGCTGACGGTGAATTGGGACGCCGAGAAAGTGACGCAGCTGCTCATCCTGCTAATCGATAATGCGATAAAATATACGCCGGACAAGGGGACGGTACATGTAGCGATTGCAGAGGGCAAGGAAAAAGGGGCTCGCTATTTCACCATTGAAGTGAGGGATAATGGGATCGGCATTGCGGCCGAGGCGCTTCCTCGCATCTTCGACCGTTTCTACCGCCAGGATAAGTCGCGAACGCGTCAAATCGGCGGCCATGGTCTTGGGCTTGCGATCGCCAAGAATATTGTCGACGCCGGTCGGGGAACTATTGATGTGGAAAGCAACGTCGGAGAGGGTAGTACGTTCAAGGTACGTATTCCTTTGTAGCAAGATCGTTCAAAAGTGCGATATTTTACTATGCTATGTTAACCAGAATTTGCTGAGGGAACGTCGATGCGCTATTTGCTGTTTTTTGCCTTGCAATCAAAACAAAAAAATGAGAGGCAAGAATAACCTTGTCCTCTCATTTTTTGTTTTCTATGCCAGTATGTGAGTTTATTTACTTTTGGGACAGCCTCATTATTCAATGGGCACTGAATATATCCTGATGATCTCAGCTACATCATCGAATGAATATTTGTGGTTAACCATGTCTACAGTCCAATCTTCCGCAGCCTTATTGTCCATCGAGAAACGATAACCGTTGTAACGGAGATAGATAACTAGAGCAGTAAAGGCTGTACGTTTATTCGCATTTTGAAAAGGGGGATTTTGTCCCAAGGATTCGAATAATGCTGCTGCTTTTTGATAGATGCTTGGATAAGCATCGTCTCCAAATGCTGAAGATTGTGGGCGTAATAAAGCAGACTCCAGCAAATAGCTATCTTTTACACCTATATGCTCGCCAGGGCTATATTTTTGAATAACAGCAACATTAATTTCTATGGCTTCTTGGGTGGTCAAATAGCGAATTGTGTTCATTATCTATCTTTTAGACCTTTCAATGTTTCGTCGTACTCTTCCATGACTTGAGAGAGTGTGTCAAGAAAATCGGGACTTCTCCCTGTGGGAAGAGCAACTTTTTTTACTTTTTTGATGACGATTTCTCCATCATTTTCTCGCACATCAATGTTCACGGTATCACCAACTTCAAGAGCAATTTTCTTAAGGGAATCCGTCATCGTTATGCCAAGACTGTTGCCAAATTTTGAAACCTTACGTTCCATGCCCATCACCTTACTCATATATAATCAACTCGTTACTATCTTATTCGGTTGTTATAACAATTATAGAATTATACGGATTATATTGGAATGGCATCTGAGCAAAACCTATGGCATCTGAGCTTTAATCCCTGCAAGTGCATCACTGATCTTCGTTTCAAGCTTAAAGATGCTTTCTTTTTCTGCATTCATTTGACGGGATAGGGAAATCATGGAGGTAAGTGAGCTCTGAACGGCATTTGTATCTTCTTTTTTTGCTCCTTGTTTAAAGGCAGTCCATATCGGGGAGAGGCTGTTTTGGATTGTTTTATATGCACCTTGTTTGGCTTTGATCTGTGCGTTTATGGGGTCTATGTCATTCAGACTCGTGCGGATTTTTTTCGTTGCCTTGGATGCTTTGTCCTTAGCAGATTGCAACGCTTTTACTTTGGCGCTGATGTCGATACGAGCTAGTTGTACGGGGATTTTCATAGCAGCAGCTTGGATTCTTAGCAGGGTGGTCAAACTTTTACTGTTCAGCAATCGGGCGGCTTCAATTTGTTTGTTTAGCGCGGTGTATTGAGATAATAATGGCTGATGCCGAGCTCTCGTTCGCGTGATCTCCTCCTCCAATTTCGCCAATTTGGCGGAATCGATTTCTTTGGCCTGATTGCCCAGCTCTGCCGAAGTGTCCTTATTTCTGCTATGCAGTGTATTGATCTTGGCGTCCCATTCCTGTTCTTGTTTCTGAAGGGAAAGGAATTCGGTGTAAAGCGAACTGATTTTATTCGCTTGTGTTTGTGTTGCGCCGGCAATCGTTTTATCCAGAGAGGCTTGAATCGTGGTTGTGATTTCGAACGAAGCGGCTGATGCCAATTCAGCTGGAATAGCTGAGGCAAGGGCTAAAGCGGTGAGCAAAGCAGTGAAATTTTTCAATAGACAACCTCCTTCAAGTTACAAAATGGGATGTGAATACAACAAAAAAAGCACCTGCAAGAAAGGCCATCGGCCTTATCTTACGGGTGCTTCCGTCGTAAGTATTCACTCGAATATGATACGAGTACTATACCAAGCCGCGAGCGAAGGTGTCAATAAGAACACCAAATTTGCACCGAGTGATACCTGTGAATTAAACTAGCTAAGACTGGTAAAATAACCACGACTAAAGGATGGAACCACCCATGATGAATCAACTTTCGATCAACGATTTAAAACGGTTCAAAAACGAACTGACACGATTTATGATGACGTATAAGTTCGCACTGGATGAAATAGAGACCAGAATTGAAATTCTCGTGCAGGAATTCGAAATGCTGCATGAATATAATCCAATTGAACATACCAAATCTCGCTTGAAATCACCGGAAAGTATCTTTCACAAGCTCAATAGAAAGGGAGGCGATCTCTCGTTCTCAGGGATTAAGGAGAGTATTAAGGACATCGCAGGGATGCGCATTACGTGTTCATTCGTCTCTGATATTTATGTCATAAGCCAGATGCTGAAGAGTCAAAGCGACCTTAAAGTACTGGATGAAAAGGATTATATTAAGAACCCGAAGCCTAATGGCTACCAGAGTCTCCATTTGATCATCGAAGTGCCTGTACATATGTCGGATCGATTAGAGAGTGTGTGCATCGAAGTTCAGATTCGAACGATTGCAATGGACTTTTGGGCAAGTTTGGAGCATAAAATCTATTATAAGTTCAATCAAGGCAATCAAGCTGTACCCGCACGGCTTCTGGATGAATTAAAGCAAGCGGCTGCGGCCGCGTCAGCTTTGGATCTGCAAATGGAACGCTTGCATGCCGAAATTGAAGTTATTAAAGAAGAGCAATCGGAATCTATGGACGATAAGTTGAATCGAATTATCATTAACAATCAGCAATTTGCTCTGCCACAAGCATTGCTGGAGCTTTTAAATGATGAGGAGGTGAAGTAGTATCCGCTAATACCCGCTAATTGGATGACGCCCCTTTTCATTTCTGTGGTATAATCAAAGGAACGGAATTAGAAGGGTGCGAGGAAATGAATTCTTTTGAAGACTGGAATCAAAAAGTAAAGTCAACGTTCAACGCTACTAGTAATGAAGTCGTATTAACGGTTATGGAGGCAGGGGAATCATTGGGTCTCTCCAAGGATCAAATGAAACTTTATGTGGACAAACACAAGTTAACCAAAGTGCCAATTATGAGAAGCGTTCATCGCTACCTTTTATTAAAAAGCGAAATTGATGAGATCGTGGGGAGATTATGAGTAACGGACACCAAAACTATGCAAATCATCGTAGACTGCATCCGCTGTTTCACTTTGTTTACAGTTTACTGGCGCTGGGTTTAGTGATTCTATCACTTATCCAGCTCGTTAGGTCAGTGCAATCCGGGACAGGCGTGCTGCCCGCCGCTATTTTAATGCTCATTTCAATCATTTTAGTTGTTGTATTCCTACTTGTACGGTCCTACCCTTTAAAAGCGCAGGATCGCGCGATACGGGCCGAAGAGAATCTCAGACACTATGTGTTGACTCAGAAGCTGTTGGATACCAAGCTCACGATGGGGCAAATTACGGCTTTGCGCTTTGCTTCCGATCAGGAGTTTCCTACACTTAGTAAGAAGGCTGCTGCAGAGCAGTTGTCACCAGACGCGATTAAGAAGTCGATCAAGAGCTGGAGAAGCGACAATTATCGCATATAGTGCTGTTTTTTTAAAAGATTGAGACACATCCGTGACGGATTGTGTCTTTTTTTTCGACAAATTAGTTATTTTATCCTAGGACTTCTGGTACAATTTCATTAGGCGCTTTAAGCGTCGATTCTAAAATGAGGTGTATCATGAGCCGTATGATGTTTAGCAAAACCTATCAGACCTTTCTACATAAATTCGCTGAAGATAAGCAAGAGTATGGGAAAGTTTTACTCCTATTCGCTTATTTATTTTGTGTCGTTTCAGCCTCCACCATCGGGAGAACAGCGGCAGATACGCTTTTTTTAAGCCGATTTGATAATTCCTATTTGTCTCTGATGTACTTGCCGCAGGCTCTCGTCATGATTATGGCGGGCATCCTTTTTCAAAGATACTCACCGAAGGTTCGATTGGAAAGCCTCATGAAGATCTTAATTCCGCTTATCTCCGCACTGGTTCTAGTTTCTAGATTCGGTGTGGGACTTGAACTTCGCTGGGTATTTCCCGTTATCTATATCGGCTATGATGTGTTTAATTTCCTGATGATTGTTTGTTTCTGGCAGTTCGCCACATCGGTGATGAATCAGAGGAAAGCGAAGCAGATGATTGGAATCGTAGGAAGCGGTGGGATTACGGGGGGGATTTTAAGCGGTTTTGGGCTAAAAGCACTCGTTCCGCTCGTAGGCACGGCGAATCTAATTTATTTTTATGCGGGTCTGCAATTGCTTGGTTTGGTGGTCGTTTATTTGATATTAAATTTCGCTAAGGAAACGATAGAAGCCAAACCGGCACAGCCTAGGACAACAACGTCGAAGCAAGCCGTACAGCGGAAATCAGGTTTATTCGCGAGCGTTCCTCATCTGAAATATGTGGCCATTCTATCCGCAGCACTCGTATTATCTCTGACATTAATCGATTATCAATTCAAGGTGATCTTGAGAGGGACTTTGCAAAATGAGGCCTTGGCTGGATTTATGGGCAGCTTCTATGGCTTCTCCGGGCTGATTGCTTTGTTTGTTCAATTGTTTATTTCCAGTCGCATTTTGACGCGATTCGGTGTGATGACCGCCTTGCTTGTCTTCCCGATTACCTTAATAGCCGGCAGTTTCGGCATTCTAGTTCTGCCTGTACTAGCGATGGCTGTCATCGTGAAGGGGAGCGATAAAGTTGTTGGAGATACGCTCTACTCGTCAGTGAGCCAATTAGTGATGTTTCCTGTTCCACCGGAATGGCGGGGCAAAGCGAAGAGCTTCCTAGATGGCATTGTGCGCAATGGGGCCAAAGGGTTGGCGGCTATTTGTTTACTTGTCGTTACTCGGCTGCTAGCTCCTGAACAACTGAGTTATATCGTGCTGGCTTTGCTTGTCATTGGTATCATTGCAGGGATAAAGGTCAAGAAAGCCTATCTGCATACCCTCTTGTCCAATCTCAAAACAGGGGGAGACGATCTTCAGAAAGTTGAGCTCAATCTGATGGATCCGGCCAGTCGGCAAATCCTGATTGATGCGCTATTTAGCTCGGATAAGCAGCAAGCTTTGTATGCCTTCGGTCTTTTGCGAGAGATAGACTCCTTCGACATAACGCCTCATATGGACGGGCTGCTTCATCATCCAATTCCAGAAATGTGTATAGAAGCCTTGGACTATGTGGAGCAAAAGGCTCCGGGCGGTTTTGAACCTATCCTGCAATCCTTGGCGGCAACCGAAAACAACCAGGTGAAAGCGAAAGCCATACTTGCGCTAGCGGCGTACGCCAAAGAGGAATATGTGGATGAAATAACCGTTCATCTGGAAGATCAGTCGGTGGAAGTACAAGCTGCTGCCATCGCTGGATTAGTCAAATATTATAGCATTGAGGGCATGTTTCGAGCCGTCGGTAAACTGAAGCAGATGATGGAAAGCGGGCAGGAAGAAGAACGGATCGCGATGGCTGCTTTATTCGGGCAAATTCGGGTGAAAAACTTCTATAAACCACTGATTTCTCTCTTACAAGACAGCAGTCCCCAGGTGCGTATTCGTGCCTTGGAGTCTGCGGCTATTCTTCATGTACCTCCGTTAATTGAACCGATTATTGCCATGTTAAAAGACAGCCAAACCCGGCGCTACGCCACCCAGGCCCTTGCTGCTTATGATGAGCAGGATATTTTGCCACAGTTAGCGCCTTATTTGAACCAGATAGAGATTGGCTTGTATTTACCTGCTGTATTCGAACGCATTGCAACTCAAAGTGCCTTCGATATGCTCTTCGACGGTTACGAGGCTGCCCGCTATGACATGCGGGATCGGATTCTGGAATCGCTGCTTCGCATGCATAAGCGACTGCCTTTTGTGGACAGCCAGCAAGTAGAGTCTTATATTTTCCACGAATTAAAGCTGCATGGACAGTTTGCCGAGCACGGGGCGAGCATTGTTGGGGTAGAAGGCTTCGCTGATATCGAGAATATCGTTAGAGAAATTCGAACAGCGATCAGTCGACGCATCTTCCAGTTGTTATCGCTCATCTATGAAGAGAAGACGATGCAGGCTGTCTATCTCGACTGGTCCGAAGGGGATTCCAGGCAGCAGGCCAATGCGGAAGAAGTGATCGATCAAACGCTGCGAGGAAGCTTACGTACGGAAATGACCACATTCATGTCAGGCTCAAGCAAAATGGTGAGGAATTCAGTAACAGACATGCCGCTCAGCGAACATTTGAACTGGTTATCCGCGCAGGGGGATGACTGGCTCAAGCAAGCGATACAACATCTCACCGTGAACCAGCCGGGAACTTCACCAAATGAGGAACTCTCGGAGCTGATGCATCGGGTTCATTTACTCCGTCATGTTTCACTGTTCCAAGGGATGACAAGCAGAGATCTATCTGTCATTGCACGCAGATTACATAAGCTGAGTGTTCAGAAGGGGGCTGCCATCATTCATGAGGGGGATATGGGAGATTCCCTGATGATTATGGATGGAGGCCGAGCCGGCGTATACCGAAATGGGCAGCCGCTAGGCGAGGTGAAGCGGGGAGATTGCTTCGGTGAAATGGCTATTCTGACTCAGGGAGTCCGAACAGCGACCATTCGAGCCGAGGAAGATGTGCATCTGTGGCGACTGGATTCATCTGTTTTCTACGATATGATGTTCGACCAGACCAGCATTGCGGTTGAAATCATGAAGCTGCTATCCCGCAGGCTGCGGTCTGAACTTACGCGGGGACAGTCAGCGGATAAGTCCGAGCTGGAACAAACGCACGCGGCAGATAAGTTCGAAGCGGAACAAAGCAACGCAGTAGCCGCTGCCACTCTGCAAGTTTCTGAAACCAAGACAACAGAAGGCTTAACGAAGGACGAAGTGATTTTACGGCGGATCCTCGTGCTGCAAAAAATAGATTTATTCGTGCATTTAACTCCGGAGGATTTCATGTGGCTCGCTCAAAGGGTAGAAGAAGTCGCCTACGAACCTGGAGAAGTCATCTGTCGCGCAGGTGATTTCGGAGATACCATGTATGGCATTGTTGAAGGAAGCATTCGTGTGCATAAAGGCAGTGAAGAGTACGCGGTACTAGAGGAAGGTGCGTTCTTCGGTGAGATGGCGATCATCGACAGCGGTCCTCGCTCGGCCGACTGCACAGCGAAGGAAGCTGCCGTCCTGCTGCAGCTTCATCGGGATTTGGTGCTGACCTTTTGTTTCCAGAATATTGATGTGCTGCGCAGCATGATGAGAGTTATCGCGGATCGACTGCGGGGTATGAGCTAGGGGAAAGTAACCATAAGGAGCAGGGACGAATAATTGACTTGGGGCGCGTTGTTTTGGGGGAGGACGGTGGCTGTTTAACCCCGAGCGCGGACTCGTGAACGATATTCTGAGCAAATTAGGGATCACTGAACCTTCCTGGCTGGCTGAGATGCCTTACGCTAAGGGATGCCAGCTGGTTAATGTGATGTTGTGTTTTGTACAACATTAGCTCATAGACAAGCTCAATCAGCTGACTTTACTCACCAGCAAAAAAGGATGCAAACCGTAAACCGGCTTTGCATCCTTTTTTTTGGTTGTTACCCTCTACGCAGACGCTCCTTACGCAGCAAGTAGATGAAATACGGCGCGCCGATGACGGCGGTCATGATGCCCACGGGCACTTCCCGCGGGAGGATAATGATGCGGCCGAGCAGGTCGCCGAGCAGCATCAAATCGGCGCCGATCAAAGCCGCCAGCGGGATCAGCCATTGATGCCGAGCGCCGACGATGCTCCGCGCGATATGGGGCGCGATCAGGCCAATGAAGCCAATCGCGCCAACGGCCGAGACGGAGATGCCGGCGAGAGCGACGGCAAGCAGCAGCAGCCAGAAGCGCTGCTTCGCAATGTTCAGCCCGAGCGAGGTGGAGATATCGTCTCCAAGCTGAAAAATATTCAGCTTCGCAGAGCTCGCCCACACGATAGGCAGGAGCCCGGCGATCCACGGCAGCAGCGCGTACACATCGAGCCAGCTTCGGTTCCATAAGCTTCCGGACAGCCAGAGCAGCGCCATGTTGATGTCGCTTGGGTGTCTGACAATCAAATACTGTGTGCCGGCTTGAAACACAGTCCCAATGGCAACGCCTACCAAGGCAAGAGAGGCAGGAGGGAGTGCTAATCGGCGACTTAACAGGAGTAGAAGAAGGAATGCTGAGAAGGCGCCAATGAACGCAGCAATGGGCAAGAAGTAACTTGGCGATTTGGGAAAGAGAAAGATAACAGCCGCAGCCATGAACCCGGCCCCTTTGGTAATCCCTATAACATCAGGACTGGCAAGCGGATTTCTTACCAAGCTCTGTAGAATAACGCCGCCAACCGCCAAACCAAATCCTGCTAAAATTGCAACTAAGATACGTGGTAATCGAACCTGATGAATGATGAAATAAGACGGGCTTTTCTCATCCATGAATCCAGCCCATACATCTCCTAATGGGATACGTACCGCGCCAACATGTGCATAAATGATAGCAAGTACAATCATAATTGCGCATGCTGCCAGCAGAGAAAAAGCAGGTTTTCGCATTGCTCGTGCTATCCTTTTCACCGCGCACCTCCTTGCTTGCGAGCCAAGTAGATGAAGTATGGCGCGCCAATCGCGGATGTCACGATGCCAACCGGTGATTCGAATGGAAACGCGATAAAACGGCTGAGGAAGTCAGCATATAGAAGCAAATTCCCCCCAAGTAGTGCTGTTAACGGGCCAAGAATCGTTAAATTCGTGCCAACCATGGCGCGAGCTATGTGCGGAACAAGGAGACAAACGAAACCAATGGGACCACATAAGGCTACTGCGGATCCGGCGAGTAAGATGACGAGCATCATACTGATTCCACGCACGAGGTTAATACGCCCTCCTAAACCTGCTGCAATGTCGTCATCCATTAGCAGCAGCTTAAATGAGGGGAGCATGAAGCTGAATAGCACAATGCCGCCTACAAAAAAAGGTAAAATGATGCGAACTTCCGTCCAAGCCGCTTGGTTCAAGGAGCCAACAAGCCAGAAGATCATGCTGTCAGTGGCATGCTGATTCATGATGATGAAGCCTTCGGTCAGCGAAGACATGAGGAAGTGGATGGTTATCCCGGCTAGGGCTAAACGCACGTATTGCTGACGTCCAGTCCCCGCTAGTGACCAAATCAACAGCGCGCTTAGGGCTGCCCCTACGAAAGCGAAGCCAATTAGGCCTATATTGCCAAAATGGGGTAAAGCGACAAGTCCCACCACCACGGCCAATGCCGCTCCGGCATTAATCCCGAAGATGTGGGGGGATGCTAGCGGATTCTTGGTTGTAAGCTGTGTAAGCAGCCCTGCTAAGGCCAACTGCATACCTACCATGCATGCCATGATGGCACGTGGTAAACGTAGTGTTTGGATGTAGAGGTGAGCTTTGTCACTGCCTTGGTAGGTCAAGGCCTCGAACAAGGTACGCCAAGGGACTTGAGCTTGGCCCCATTTCAAACTACAGATCACACCTATCATCATAATCAGAATAGTGATTGAAAAAAGGAAGAGCAGAGGCCATCTACGGCTCTGCTTCTCATACTTAGGCTTCATTGGACTATTGCCCCAAATTCTTCACGATATCCTCTAGGATTTTCTCAGATCCGAGGAATCCACGGGATAGTGACCAATCACGCCGTTCAACAGTGAACACTTTTTTGTTCGCTACAGCATCAATTTTCTGCCATAACGGGTTCGTTTCCCATTGTTTGATGATGGTTTCTTTTTCCGTAGGCAGCAAGAACAGGACTTGAGGATTGGCTTCTACCAACTGTTCAAGTGTGATCTGCGGATAGGCGGCAGTGTTTTTAATAGGGTCCGTGTACCCTAGCATCGCTAAGAAGGAACCGCTATAAGCGTGATCAGAATGAGCATAGAATCCTTTAGGATTCACAACAGCGGGAAGAACACGAAGATTCGTTGAACCTAGTTTCTTTTTCAAAGTCTCAACCTTTGTTTGATGCTCCGCAAGACGTTTCTTGCCTTCTTCTTCTTTGCCGACGGCTTTAGCGATAATACCAACGTTCTTGAGCATTTGATTGTAATCGGCTTGGAAATCATCTAACACCAGAACGGGAGCAATTCCTTTGAGCTGAGGAATGGCATTCTTGTGTTTGTTCACGTCGACAATGATCAAATCGGGTTTAAGCGAACTAATCAGCTCAATGTTTGGCTCATAGCGGGATCCAACAGATTTGTATGTTTTCAACTGACTTTTTACCGAGTCCATGAATAGATCAGGGCTGTTGTCATCGGCAACACCAACAGGCTGTACGCCTAAAGTGACGAGGATATCGGTAAAACCGAATTCCATCGCAATAATGCGTTCAGGTTTCTTAGGTAATTCGACGGTTCCTACCGCATCCTGAATCGTAATTTTACCCTCAGATTGAGCAGCGGGCTTCTGGCTAGCCGCAGCTGGTGTTGTTGCAGTTGATTCGATATTCGTCGTTTTGCCGCAAGCTGCAAGGCTTATGGCAAAGACGCTGATCAGTGCGATAAAACAAAGACGAGCGATATGGTTTTTCATTTTCGGTTCCCCCATGACAATGATTATTATTCTCATTTGGAATCATACCGAATAATCTCATAATAGGACATGTCTATTATGTATAATGAACATGTCTTATTATTAGATTTTGTTTTGGCTTGCTAGGAATACGGAAGGTGAATAGCCTGTTTTTTTCTTAAAAACCTTGCTAAAATGAAAATAATCAACAAATCCGACACGTCCCGCAACTTCTTTGGCCAGTAGATCGGTTTGGAGAAACATTTGTTTAGCTTTCTCAATACGCAGTGTGTACAAATAATTCATCATTGTAGAACCGGTATGCTTTTTGAAGAGAACCGTAAAATAACCTACACTCATGCCTGCTCGTCTGGCCAACATAGGAAGTGAAAGCTCAACCATATAATGCTCATTCATATAAGAGAGAGTTTCTTCAATCGATTCGGTTGAAGATTTTTTCTCTTGGGTCAACTGCGATTCATATAAATAAATGAAGAGAATGCGCTCCAACATGATTCGCTTACGAAATATATGGGCAGCCTCCTCTTCAGGCGTGAGTGGATGAAGATCATGCGTTGTACGGATAAGCTCGTCCAGCATATAGTGAATTTTGATCTCGCTAAGTGTGGTGAGTTGGCCTTGTAAGGTCCATGTACGTTCGTCAGGCAGCATCCGGTAAGTGATGATCACATACTCCACAGTTTTGGTTTTGGGAACTTGAATGGAATAGGCACCTTGATCCGGATGGCAGGCATAGGCTTGTGAACAAACCGTAGATTCTTGGTCATGGCCAAGTATCGTGATGTGTCCGCGACGTACAATAATAAGCTGATACTTATTCGCCGGGCATAGTGCCGTAAGAGAGGAACTATTCGTCTCGATCTGCTCAATGAGAGGGATAAGCGGAATAAGTTGATGAAAATTCATGATCAAGTCGTCGTCCTTTCCTATGAGCTTCTCTTTATTTGATAGTGACATAGATGTGTGTTTACAACAAGTTAGTAACATAAAAAAACGCCCAAGCGGGCGCTTTTTTACAAGGCATAAACACTTTTGATAATAATTTCAGGTAATTCTGCGCGTTGTGCTTCATATTGCTCAGGTGTAATGCTGCCGCTGGACAGTCTTAAGTTTAATTGTTCGGTTAACTCTGCTAATTGAAGCTCAATGACTTTCTGAACATCAACCTTGTTGGCCATGGCCATATCTGCAAGTGATAGCCCATTATGCTGGGCAATGTAAATGTCTTCCTCTGAGGATAGTCCCAGTACATGCACCAGATCTTCTTTTATAGGAACAGTATTCTGTTTATTTGCAATAGGATTAGCTCTTAAAGGATCCATCCATGTGGTTCCACCCATGCTTAGCGTAAGGGCCATGGTACTGATCATGAGCATTTGTTTCCTGTTCATTGGTTCCTCTTTTCTACTTATCAAACATTTGGTCATCATGCTTAACGCCGCACAAAAGTCATGTGCCAACTATCTGAACGACTTAAGGATCTCGCATTTTTGGCTTTATTTACGGCACTTACGAGTAGGAAAATAAGCAAGTCTTCGCCAGTTGTATTATTGACTAATACTTTGCGAGGCGTTAAATCACCAGCTCCCCCTTTGGCTATAAAGACGCCAGGCGAAGGTTCGGCCTCTATTTTGATAGCAAAAGCCTCGTTGTTAAATAAGAAGTTGATATCCCTCAGAATTAACTTTTGTTTACTTTTCACACGAATAACTATCTGCTGCAGCAGTATCGTTTTCCCAGCGCCAACCGAGATTGGTGAGTTGCCTCCTACGATGCCATTAAGTTGAAACACTATCTCCACCCCCAAAGATCTTGTGTTCCAGTATATTCGAGTGAATGCCAAGTGGAATGGGGGGATATACCTGAATAAACGATTTAGATGATTTTGAAACATATTAGAGGCAATAAGAAAAAAACTTAGGCTCTGGCCTCTGGTTCTTGGTGCAACCCACTTTTTTGTGTGCTTGGTCAGGGATGGCTGTGAGATAACTGCGAAAGTGCAGGTATTTTTGCTAAAATCGTTTGAAAAGAGGAAAAGCCTGCTATTACTCCTAGGCCCCCTAATTAAACTGGAGTCCTCCCACCCAATAATTTAAACTAGGGACAAGGAGATGATTCAGTATGGGGAAAAGGCTGAAAGAAGAAGCACGGCTTAAAATTGTTAAGGAAGCATTGGCTGGTATTAAGGTGGGGGTATTAGCCCGCATGTATGACATCCATCCTGAAACCATCCGTTTGTGGATCAGAGATCACCGTGACTCTATTCCTCCGGAAGAAATCCCAGTGGCTGACGAGCATCTGCAAGAATTGCAGCGTCTACAAGATGTAGAACAACGCTATGAAAAAGCCGTTAAAGTACTTGGCGAGAAAGAGCTAGAGCTTGAGATCCTGCGCGAATTGCTAAAAAAGAAAGACCCCGCTTATCCGAGAAATTCGAAGTAGCAGAACCATTTATTAAGCGGGGTGAACCAGTAGCGTTGGTTCTGCGTATCCTTGGCCTTTCAGAGTCCACCTATTACGATCGTAAGAAGAGAGCTACCACCCCGCTATCTGAATGTTCCAAAGAAAGCCGGAGAGGGCGCCCTGTGCCTGGATACTCACATACGTTTACGGGTGAACAAGTGTGTGACGAACAAATCAACGCGTGGCTGCTTGAGCTCATAGAGGGCGAAGAACATGTCTATGGCTACAAGCTTCTTGCACAATGTATTCGTGACCAATATAACGTGAGGCTGGACAAAAAGAAATCGTATCGCTTATGCAAAGAGTTAGGCATTCTTCAAAAGCCACGCCAGCGCATACAGACACATCCGCGCAGGCTGCCGAAGAACCGAGTAGTAACAGGCTCCAACCAATTATGGCAAATGGATATCAAGTACGGATACGTCATTGGACAGGAGCGATTCTTTTATATGCTCAGCATCATTGATGTGTTTGACCGTGTCGTCGTTAAACAGTACAGAGGTCCGGTATGTGAGGCCAAGCATGCGGTCCAGACGCTTTGTTATGCGATACAGAGCCGGCTAAACCCTGGAGAAGAGATGCCTGTAATCCGTACAGATAACGGCCCGCAATTCGTAAGCAAACTGTTTGGAGATATGTGCGAGTGCCTAGACGTCGTCCATGAACGCATTCCGCCAAGGACGCCGAATATGAATGCTTACATTGAGTCGTTTCACAGTCTACTTGAACGTCACTTGTTCGGCATAAGAGACTTCATGACCTTTGAAGAGGCTTATGATGCACTCGATCGTTACATGGACTTCTACAATAACCGCAGGATGCATGGTAGTTTAAACCGAAAACCTCCGAAGATGTTTTCAGCATGGGTCAAGACGCTGGATGACACTTCTGCCTTTCATAAAGCGATGTAATAGCTTGAAAAAACGCGATATTCTACGCATGAATCATTTTTGGTGGGCAAGACTCCGGTTTTAGGGGGCCTAGCCGATTACTCAGGAATTATAGCTTTTCCATCCTGAAATAAAAAAAAGACCGCAAAAGCCTGCACAATTGCAGGAATGTACGAATAGGAGCTATTCAAAGAAAAAAAGCATGTACAATTGCAGGTTTACCACAACCGTAGTCACTTCTTCTCGTTAAAGTTCGCTTCAACCCAAAACATATAAATCTTTATCTTTTAAAAAAAAAGAGCGTCTCCTATGGAGGCGCTCTTGTGATTCTATCCCAGCTACATTACGACTGCCAGGCTCCAATGATAATGCCAGCAATCAAATAGGATACCAAGTGGTAGCCGATGGTGATGAAATAAAGCTGCAGCTTGCTGTTCTCAAACAAATAATTCATTCCGATTTTCAGCGAAATGCTCAGTCCGATAATAAGGCCAATCATAAGCCCTGTCAACCAAGTTGTCTCACTTCCAAGTGTTAAGAGAAGTGCCAAGATAAAAGCACCACCTAGCGCTGTTAGTGCCGTGAGGATGTAAGTGAGTGGGCTTCCACCTTTCATCTCTTCCATTTTCATATTGCGCAGCTTGACCCATGCGTTTCCGAATAAGACCGGTGAATACCACAGGAATCCAAGTATCATGGTGCTTAATGTCGCCACAAGTACGGCCAGGTAGTTTACTTCTAATAGATTCACAATTTTAGCCCCCATTAAATAATGAATTAGGTGTACAGGAGCATTGTATCGTGGAGTTTCTTGGTTGTAAAAGCTTATTTACTAAAATGCATCTGGTACGAAAGTATACCATCAGATGCTGTGAAGGTAGTAGGGTTAAATTACTCAAAAGGACGAAGTCACGAATCGTATGGCGAGATACAATAGGTTTGTAAGTGAGATCGCGGAACTGCTTGACCTATAAGGCAAAAAAGATTCGGCGGGTTAATTCCGGCGGATCTTTCCTTGTATTTATCGCTGCATTTCGAATTGCACAAGTCCTTTGGATAAGCGTATAAGGCGGCTTGCGTGCGATCAGCTAAAACTAATTTGGCTAACACCTGACTCACATGCTTTTTCACTGTAAATTCTGTTATATAGAGGGCGCTGGCGATTTCCTTATTGGAAAGTCCTTTGCCAAGAGACATAAGGACTTCTAGCTCTTTGGGTGTTAATTCAGATAGTTCCTGTTCTTCGCTGCGGGGTTTATCGCCCATCATAGATCCCATTAAGACAGGATCATAGTATTTGCGACCACGGGCAACGCTTTCAACGGCATATAACAAGTCTTCGGGAAATGCTTCTTTCAGACAGATGCCTTCAACCTGCATAGATTGGGCTAATTGAAGCTCACTTCGAGTTACCGATGAGGTTAAAATGATGTATTTGCAAGTATGGCCTGACCGCCTGGCCTCTCGAATCAAGTCCAGTCCATTTTCGTTCCCCAAATTTAAATCAACGAGTACCAGATCAGGGTTTGTCTGCTCAAGCAGCCGTAGAGCCTCCTTCACATTCGCAGCTTCCCCAACAACATTCATCGATTGGCCGGATGATACAACCGTGCGAATTCCTTTGCGAACAAGCGGGTGATCATCAAGGATAATCATATTAATCAAGCTGGTTCCCCTCCAAAGTGATCTTAACTATGTTTATATATAGTACTAATTACCTATTACTATTTACCTATGTTAACCGAGTGGCTTCATTGTATAACAAAATATGCCAAAAGACCATTAAGAATTCATAAAGTTTAGGAGAAGTTAAGCACGTCCTTACATTTTTATGCAACTTACTCTTTCAAATTTTTGGTTCCATATATGGGAATGACGACGGGTTCTCTCCCATTATTATGGCGACTACAAAAGGTGTATATGCATATGCTTTTCGAGCTGACATTGTGGATGCCTTTGGGAAAGTGATAGATTGAAAAAAGAACACATAATCTCCGTCTAACCTGTGGCATATTAGTAACAGTCTAAGCAGACTGTACCAATCCACTGAAGGCAAGGAGTGAGTGTTTAACCGTGAAATACATGCGAATTCTGACGATCGTGCTCGCTATGCTGCTCGGGCAAGCGACGATGGTATCTGCCGATGGGTCATATCATTTTGGGTTTAAGAAAAGCGTAAACGGACAGCCTCCGTCGATTGATGAAGAAGGCTTCAAAAGCCTTTTGAAGCAGCGAGGGGCAATTTTCACAGGCGATCCAGCCATCAAGGAATTGTACTTAACCTTCGATAATGGTTATGAGCAGGGCTATACCGGTAAGATTCTGGACGTGCTGAAGGAAAAGCAGGTACCTGCGATCTTTTTCGTGACGGGGCATTATATCAAGACGGAACCTGAGCTGTTAAAGCGAATGGCACAGGAAGGTCACTTGATCGGCAACCATTCTTGGAGCCATCCGGATATGAGTCAAATATCGGCAGAACGCATCCAGAAAGAACTAAATCAAGTGAGAGATGAGGTCAGCGCTCTCACTGGGCAAAAGGAGATGCGCTATCTGCGCGCACCGCGGGGAATATTTAATAGTCAATCGTTAGCCGTTAGTCAGGCGCTTGGCTATACGAACGTATTTTGGTCCGTCGCTTACCGCGATTGGGAGCCGAAGCATCAGAAGGGCTGGGAATACGCCTACAAAAATGTGATGGCGCAGCTGCATCCAGGTGCCGTCATTTTGCTCCATTCGGTGTCCAAGGATAACACGGAAGCACTGGCGAGAATCATTGACGATGCGAAGAGTAAGGGCTACCAGTTCAAGAGTCTCGATGAGATGCAAAGTCGGACGCCGTAAGGTATTTTTTAAAGTAAGAGTCGTAGCAATATAAAGCAACGAACGTAAGAAGAAGGGAACTATCCAATTGCCGCTTAAATGGCAGGGTAGTTCTTTTTTTGTTTTGAGGTCAGACATCTCAATTATATTGCACACAAATTAATTGTTGACAATTTTAAATGGAATTGGTATGATTCATTCATAAGGTTGTTTGAAATTAAATTGCTAACAAATAAAAAACATATAGTAGAAGTATCAAAGGAGGCATTCCTATGCATCACAAAGCGATCATTATCGGAACTGGACCTGCGGGGTTAACTGCAGCGATTTACTTGGCAAGGGCGAACATGTCGCCTCTAGTCATAGAAGGTATCCAGCCTGGAGGGCAGCTAACTACCACCACAGAAGTAGACAACTTCCCAGGATTCCCGGATGGCATCACGGGGCCGGAGTTGATGGATAATATGCGCAAACAGGCATTGCGTTTCGGCGCTACGATTCAGTCAGGTCGGGTCACTGAAGTCGATATGTCCAAACGTCCATTCACTTTGTTCTTAGAGGATGGCGGGCAATTGACGGCGGATTCGCTGATCATTTCCACAGGGGCAACGGCTAAGAAACTGGGTATCCCCGGTGAATCCGATAATATCGGGAAAGGCGTTAGCACCTGTGCAACTTGCGATGGATTTTTCTTCAGGAACAAGAAGATTATCGTGATTGGCGGTGGGGATACAGCGATGGAGGAAGCGCAGTTCTTGACTCGATTCGCTTCCGAGGTGCGCGTTGTGCATCGTCGTAACGATCTGAAAGCATCGAAAATCATGCAAGATCACGCCCGCGGCAATCAAAAAGTGGCCTGGAGCCTCAATCGGACACCACTTGAAGTTGTAGCTGGACCTCTCGGAGTAACTGGACTTAAAGTGCTCAATAACGCAACGGGTGAGGAAGAGCTGCTGGAGGCCGATGGGATTTTTCTAGCGATTGGGCATACTCCGAATACTGGCTTTCTAGGCGGACAGCTGCCAACAGATGAGCTCGGATATTTGCAGGTTATTCCCGGAACTTCCCAAACGACTGTTCCCGGCGTATTCGCCTGTGGGGATGTTCAGGATCGCATCTATCGCCAAGCGATTACTTCAGCAGGAAGCGGTTGTATGGCGGCACTAGATTGTGAAAGATTTATTTCAGAACAGCATGCTTAATGCTTTTTACTATAAAAAGGAGGAAGTAGCCATGTCAGTAAAACAAATTTCCGATGCCACTTTTAACAACGAAATTGAAGCGGGTATTGTACTTGTAGATTTTTGGGCACCTTGGTGCGGACCTTGTAAAATAATCGCTCCGATCCTAGATGAACTATCTGCTGAGATCGGCGATGCAGCCAAAATCGTGAAAATCAACGTGGATGATAACCCAGAATCTGCTTCCAAATATAACGTCATGAGTATCCCTACACTGCTCGTTTTCAAAGATGGTCAATTGGTTGATCAATTGGTTGGGGTGCAACCCAAAGAGAAACTTAAAGCTGTTATTGATAAAGCCTAACAAACAATAAATAACATCGAACCAGAACGAATCTAATGAATGAAAACATTTAAAATCACAGGAGGAATACGCATATGACACAGGTACAAGAACGCACAGGGGTAGCAACAGTTGGAGGAAATCCAGTTACCTTGCTGGGACCAGAGATTAAGGTTGGCGATCAAGCGCCAGATTTTAAGGTAAATAAGGATTTGATGACAGAGGTAAGCCTATCGGATTATGCAGGCAAAGTGAAGTTGATTTCGGTCGTCCCTTCCGTGGATACAGGTACATGCGATGCACAGACGCGGCGCTTCAATGTGGAAGCAGATAAGCTTGGGGATAATGTCGTCATTTTGACAATTTCGGTGGATCTTCCTTTTGCGCTGAGTCGTTTCTGCGGGGCTGCAGGCATTGATAAAGTCCAAACCTTGTCTGATTATAAAAGCCGCGCTTTCGGTCAAGCGTATGGTGTCTTGATTAAAGAGATTCAGCTCGATCAGCGTGCGATATTCATCTTGGATGAGAACAATACGGTTCGTTATGTGGAGTATTTAACGGAGATGAAGGAGCATCCAAATTATGATGCGGCTTTAGAGGCTTTGAAGGAACTTGTGTAAAGAAAAGAGAGCAGCATTCCCTATGGGGATTGCTGCTCTTATTATTTGTGGGGTCAACGAGTGAGCGTAACCATGCGGCTGCCCTTGACCATGGCTGCGCTGCACAAGGGGCACGCCTTCGCCGCAAGCTTCGCTTCCTGCGGCGAAGAGATGCGCGACCAGGCCTTGCAGCCGGCCTGCTCGCAGATCCACGCCGCGACCCGCTCAGTCGCGGCGGCGGGCTTCCCAGCAGCGGCCGGGCGCCGCGCCGCTGCTGAACCCACAGCCGCAGCAGGCTTGCGGCTCTCTAACAAGTCCGCTCCAGGGAACGCGGACAGCAGGAAGCGGGAAGGCTCCGCCTTCTTCCCGCGATAGAACGCCGGCGAGCTGATCAGCAGCTCCGCCTTGGCGCGCGTGACCGCGACGTAGGCGAGTCGCCGTTCTTCCTCCAGCGCGGCGGTTCCCTTGTCGCGCCCAACAACCCCAGCCATCTTCACATCGTCCAGATGGCTGGCATCGAGTGCCGTGCTATGCGGCATATTGCCCTCAATCGCACAGAGCAAGTACACGATCGGGAACTCCAGTCCCTTCGATTTATGAATCGTCATGAGCGAAATTTTATTCGCGAATTGATCTTTTTGGAGCCGACTCATTTCGGTGCGTTTTTCCGCGACCTCATGGATAAAATAAAGAAATTGCTCCACACTATCGAACCGCTTGGCGGAAGATTCCAGCTCGTCCAGCGTTTCCTTCAGCATCTCTCTGTGATGCGTCAGCTTGCTGCGCTTGTTCGTCTCTAGGAAAGCATCATAGAAATCCTTGCGAATCGCCTGAACCGCTTCGAGTGGCTTCATATCAGCAAGCGATTTAAGGAGTCGAATGCGACTTTTCAGCTTTTCTTTCTGAAAATCTTTCAGCTGCGGCAGACCGAGCAGGTGGATGAGCGGCCACTTTTTCGCCTGAATCGCTTCCTGATCTTGAATAATCCGCATGCCTTGGTCTCGTCCTATATATAATGAAGGGAGGACACCTTCTATCGCTTCGAAATTGCGCCGCTCATGGGCAAGCCTTAAGTGATCAATAATCGGCTTCACCATCCACTGATCGTAGAAGGAGTCATTGCTTCCGTAGTCCACAAAGGGCAGATTATGAAGAATCAACTGCTCAATAATCGCCCGACTGTTGCTGGCTGTCCGATACAAAATAGCGAAATCGCCATATTGGCTGCCACCCTCGGCTACTTTAATCCGAATGTCGTTAATTAACCAATCGGCCTCGTCATCGCTATTCATGGGTTTCACGTACTGCGGCTTCCGATCACTTTCCTTCGTGGCAAGGAGGGTCTTCGACTTCCGCTGCACGTTGTGTTTGATAATGGCATTCCCCAGACCGACGATGCTTGAAGTAGAACGGTAATTAATATCAAGAGTGACCGTCTTGGCAGCAGGATACTTTTCATGGAACTGTAGAATAAATTCATTTCGCGCCCCATTAAACGAATAAATCGTCTGGTCATCGTCACCAACGACCATCAAATTCTCGTGATTCTTTGCAATCATTTGAATGATTTCGTATTGCACGGTATTCGTATCCTGAAACTCATCGACGCTGATATAAGTGAATTTTCGCTGCAGCGAGCGCAGGACATCGGCATTTTGCTGCAATAAGTGGTAGGCTTTGATCAAAATATCATCAAAATCAATCTTCTGCTGCTCCATTTTCCACTGCTCATACTGCATGAAAATCCGCTTCACTTCTTTATCTTCTTCTGTTCCTTCAGGGAGGTCTTCGATATCGATCAGCTGCATTTTATAAGAAGAAAGCAAGGAAATGAGCACTTCGGGTTGGTAGGTATCCTGCAGCCCCATGCCTAGCATGATGCGCTTGAAGACAATTTGCTGATAGCGGCTATCGCTCAGAATTTCTTGTTGTAAGCCGTTCATTCGCAATAATCTTAGGCAAAAAGCGTGAAATGTCCGAACCTGCATCGTATTGGTCATACTATGATCAAGGCCTGGCATGGATGTGAGGCGTTCCCTCATCTCTTCGGCTGCTTTTTTCGAAAAAGTAATCAACAATAAATTCGACGGATGAACCCGGTGCACACGCAGTAAATAAGCGACTCGGCACACCAAAACAGTTGTTTTCCCGGAACCGGCTCCAGCCAGGGTAAGTAAGGGGCCTTTGAAATGGCGCACAGCTTGAACCTGCGCTTCATTCAGTAGAATCTGATTATTTTCCAAGTCGCGGAAAAAGTAAGCGTCACGATCGCTATCTGACACAAAATCGGAACTAGTCGTTAAAAGCGCCATACGCGCATGCGGAATTGGCCGCTCTATGGTTTGTTTCGTGCCTAATGGTGTAGGGTAAATAGAAAGAGAAGTCAAATTGATCACCTGTTTCATAGCAATACTGGACTACCTATTCTATCACATTTATTGACTGATGAAAGGACCTATATACATATGGGGATATCTTACTTAAAATTGCTTTGGACTCAATTCGAGAAGCACGATGCCACGGGGCTTGCTGCCCAATGCGCTTACTATTTTCTGCTATCGCTGTTTCCCTTTCTACTCTTCATTTTGAGTTTATTAGGGTATTTGCCATTTACGTCGGATGATGTCATAGGACTCATTAAAGAATATATTCCGGGGGCCGTCGCCGGTTGGCTCGAGGAAATGCTTAGCAATCTGCTTGATGTAAAAAGAGGAGGCGCACTTTCCTTCGGGTTAATATTGGCTTTGGTGAGTGCCAGCGCAGCGATGAATGCGATCGTCATTGCTGTTAACAAAGCTTACGGGCTGCCGGAGCGCAAAAGCTTCATACACTCGCGTTTTCTCGCTGTGATGCTAACGCTGGGCATGCTCATTGTCATCGCTTCAGCACTGCTGCTCAGCGTGTTTGGCCATTGGATTGGGGATTGGACGCTTGCCCACATTCCGATATCAACGAAACATGTGGCTTTGTGGAATAACCTGCGCTGGATTGTGAACTTTATCATCATATTTGTGGTTTTCATCGGCATCTACTATATAGCGCCTAATACATGTCTGACCTGCAAAAGCGTCCTTCCTGGAGCGATTTTCGCGGCAGTTGGGTGGCAATTAACATCCTTCGGCTTCTCCTTCTATGTCAACAATTTCACCAACTACAGCGCCACTTATGGCAGTGTCGGGGGAATCATCGTGCTCATGACGTGGTTCTATATTTCGGCGCTCATCATTATCATCGGCGGTGAAATTAATGCGATTAGGCATGTGAAGAATCAGATTCATAGGGTGCCATTAGATAAAAAGGATACGACAACGAATAAAAACCGAATCTGATTGATGGTCAGAGACGGTTTTTTGTTCTTGTATAGGGAATTAAGATTTTCGTTATCTGTGGATAAATTGTGGATAAAATTGTGGATAAGTGATTTGTCACCCGCAGGGTGAGTTTGTTCTTTGGGCGCGGAAGAAAAAACCTCGACTGGATGAAATTGATTGGATTACATTCAATGATGTCTCATGACATCGGCGATTCTCGGTTTATGCATATACAGATATTAACCGTAGGGAAATGAAGGAGCGCTATCTCGTGAACGGGATAGCGGAGTATGTGAAGCGCCTTGGGCCGTATGCCTAGGTGCTGATGCGGCTGGTGCTGGTGGAGCAGATTTATCACGCGATGCGGATAAATCGCGGGGAACCGTATCACAAGTGACGCAAATTTTTAGGAGAGCTCTAAGCGGGGAGCTCGATAGGGAAAGTGAGATATAGCCTTATTTATTCGTGTAAGAAGCGAAAGAACCTGCTAGAATTGCGCCCATAACCGTAGCGACAATATAAACCCACATATAGTCGTATGTTCCCGAGACAATAGCCGGCGCAGTGATCGAGCTGGATTCATTGAAGCACCGCTGATCGGTCCGGCGAACAAAGCCTCTAAGCCGACCATCCCTCCGATTGCTATACCAGCAACCCTTTTACAGTTTCTCCATGAACTATTGATAGCGGAATGACCAGCATAAGAGCGAGAGAAAGAAAGAATTCCAACATAAATGATTGCTCCCATGACCGCTTGGAAGCGTAGCTCCTAGATGAGCGATGTTCCCGAACAACCCAAGCAATACGGAACTTGCCAATATCGCGCCAGCTATTTGCGTACTAAGATACCCAATTGTCGTTATAGCGTCGATATCACCGCATATCAAGAAAACAACCATAACCGCCGGATTAAAGTGAGCCCCTGAAATATGACCAACTGCATAAATTAGAACTACCACAATGAGGCCAAATGTTATTGCGATGCTGATGTGTGGAATAAGATCTGTCAAGCTATTGACCATAACCGCACCTGTCCCCGTAAATACCAACATGAATATTCCGATAAATTCAGCTAATAAGCATCTCTGCATAACTATGTTAATAAACTCCGCTTTTTAATAGGACATCTAAACGTATTCTTTTTAGTTAAGGCCCCTAAAAACCGAATGCGAAACGTTCCTAGACTACTGAATGGGGAAGGTCCTCAATGAAAATGATTCCTTAGCTTTTCGAAATCGCTTCGCCTAATTGTTCGTTGGTCAACGCTTGACCACCAATGCCCCATGCTCCATCGACTGCATGAATAACGTTGATCCAGATGTGCTCTTTCGGTAAATTTCCACCTGACATTTCATGAATGATGTCGGTCGCTTCTGCGAAAAACCCCTGTTGAATTTCTCGGGTATTAAATGCTATCGACGGCGTTTTCCATTCAATAAAAGCGACAGGCGCTTCTTTCGAACCAGAGAATGTATGCTCTTGCGAAATGATATGAATGGAGCCGACAATGTTTGGTGTCATGACCTTGTTACCGCTAAGCCCATGCCATTTTAGCATGGTGTCACTTAGACGCGAGAACGCTAGTTTCTCGGTTCCTTGGGGTAAAACACCTTCTGTAAGAGTAAGAGTAAGAGGCATGCACGTACATCTCCTTTGGATTCTGTTATCGGAACTGTTTCGCTATTCGGTTTTCAAGGAACAAAGATGAGTTCTAGAGGACCCGCGTGGCAACGTCCTAATCTCCCAGAACCTTGCGGTTCAAGTACCATTGGCGATGGAGGGCTTAACGGTCGTGTTCGGGATGGGTACGCGTGTGACCCCTCCGCTGTTGTCACCAAACGGATCGCTAGAAATTCTCTTGTTACTTAAATTTTGGAGTGTTCACTCCACTATTTGTGAACTCATCATAACGTTACGATTCTGGATTGTCAACTCCACTTTTGGTATACTACAAGTATGGAAAACTTAATTGATATCAAAAAGCAAGAGCAACGGCTGACGAAAAAGGGAAAAGAGACACGAGCGCGTATCGTCGCCGCCGCCGCCAAACTGATGTTTGAGCGAGGTGTTGCCGGTACAAGCGTGGAAGACGTTCAGGGGGAGGCGAAGGTAAGCGCCTCTCAGCTATATCATTATTTCAAGGAAAAGCGAGAGCTCGTTCTGGCGGTCATTGTGTATCAGACCGAGTGTGTACTGGATGCCCAGGAGCCTTTACTGAGCCATCTGGACAGTATGGAGGCGCTGCGAACTTGGCGGGATGCGATCGTACAAGTTCAGATTGAACGGCAATGTCAGGGGGGGTGTTCCATCGGCTCGCTTGCCAGCGAGCTGGCAGATACGGAACCGGAGGCTCGTACCGAACTCGCGTCCGGATTTGTACAGTGGGAGCACTCCATTAGACGAGGACTTCGCGCAATGCATGAGCGCGGCGAGCTGAGAGCCGATGGTGATCCGGACGGCCTCGCGCTTGCGCTGCTGACCGCCCTTCAGGGCGGCCTTCTTCTTACGAAGGTCCGCAGGGAGACGAGTCCACTCGAAGCGGGATTGGACGCCATGCTCGCGCACATCCGCTCGTTCATTGTCTGAAGTGCCGCCAGTAAATGCGGCGGATATGCTAAGGTGTATTGCAAATCCATCGACTGCGACGGATTAGACTGACTGCAGAATAACATAGGCTTGTTTCGGTCGCTGCAATCTCCGCATAAAATAGCCTAAAAAAGGCTGCGCTATGAAAAGTAAATTGGCATTTTCGACATTGTTTATCACCGTCTTGCTGTTTGGTGTGCATCACCACCCACATCTTTTGCTTTAATTCAAGAACCAAACGGCCTCTCCCTAACTAGCTTTTGAATTCCTTTTCATATCGCTGCTAATATTTTTCTCGTTATTGCATTAGTACTCAATTGGCAGAATCGAATACGGAGAAATTAAGTTTTGGTTGTACTGGCAATTTATCTGGTTATACGGGTAGCCACTTTTGCTTATTTTGCTCCTGAGATTATCGCTTTTGAGAACACACCTGCACAAGGGCTTTATTCTCAGGAACTTGAAGCTCGTGCTGAACGATGGACCATCCGCAGCTGGTTCCGAACGATTGGTGAAACCGGAATTAATATTCTGCTTTTACTAGCCATCATTCAACCAGGAAAAGAGATAAGCATGCGGCATAAAAAGAACAACTGGAATCTATGAAAGCCATGCCCAGCTAATTGCTCAGCGATTGTAAATGGTGAACTGTTTCGGCCATTCGAAGAGGGTACCCAAATGGGTACCTTTAAATTTCGCTTTATGGATGATACGCTGAACCGTACCACAAGTGACGGCGAAAAACTTTGGGGTGTGAACTACACCACAAAGAGTGGACCGAAAAGAAGACGCTACAAACTGTTCTGATGAAATGGTATTCTTGTGACAGAATACGGAGAGAGCGAGTGATGGTTGATGATTATTAAAAAAAGGGAAAGGGTGAGCGACTCACAATAGAGGAGGTAATGGTTTTATACAACAATATAGAACTAATGGACATTCAAGCTGAAGTTCTATATGTTCAAGGTCATTAACGGGGGTGTGAAAACGATGGGGATTACCGACTTTCATCAGAACTTTAATCTTGTCTTCGATGGGCTCCAATTATACAGACAGACGGGTAACCGAACAGAACGGATGAAGCTTCATTCACAGATGGGGGAGGGCTCCATTCATCGCTTAGTGCCCCGTGCAGATCTAGGGATGGCGATCGCTGAGTTTAAGCTGCACAACAATCAAACGGTGGATCTTCACACAGAAACGGCTATGGTTGAACTGAGCTGCTGCTTACAAGGTACAAGAGAAGTCCATGTCTCCGGTGTTCAATATCAGGTGACCCCTGGAAGCTATGCTCTTCAATTTGCCAATCCTGCAAGGTCTAGTATGCATTTTGGCAGTGATCAAGCTTTTCACGTGCTAAGCATCGGTATTCCCATCTCAACATTTCATCATTTTATGGAGGATGTTGGCGGCGCGCGATCGGTCGACTTCCACCGAATCATCGGGGGGCAGTCCTATCGTATGTTCCAGGAAACCATGGATCCAGTGGCGGTCGTCCTTCTCAAGAAGATGTTGGATTCTGCCAGAGGGCAGGGTACGCGAAATCTTGAGATAGAGTGCGGAATACTAGAACTGATGTCCCGTGCCTTCCGTACCTTCTTATTAAACGATAAGCCGGTATCGACCAAGCTGTCCAAGACCGATAGGGCAAAAATCGAACAAGCAAAAGAAATTGTTTTGGCAAGGATGGCAGCACCCCCTTCACTGATAGAACTATCCCGTTTGATTGGCTTGAATGACTACAAATTAAAAATGGGCTTTAAAGAAATAAACGGCACAACGGTGTTCGGTTACCTGAGGGATCAGCGTCTGGAGAAAGCGTATCGTCTGTTGGAGAAGGGCAACACCAGCGTGCTTGAGGTGTCTTATGCGGTGGGTTATTCGAATCCCAGCTATTTCGCGGAAGCTTTTCGGGAAAAATACGGCGTCAACCCCGGCGCATTCGTTCGGCGTTCGTGAAGCTCTCTTCTCAATCACTCTTCGGAGTGTTTTTTTGTATGTGATAATGCGATGCTCCCGCTAACCAGCAATAGGCTCCGTCTACAGGTAGAGGCTGGGTGAAGAGCATGGTACGTTTGTTGCATATCAGGGATGGGAGAGATGAGAGATGGCAAATTCACAAAATCCGAAATTGAAAGACGAACTGGAAGCTATGACGAAACATGGAATAGAAGTTCTCCCTAAGGAGGTCATAGAGGCCTTCGAGCAATCGATCCAAGGGCTCCGGGACTCAGGCATCGCCAAGGGTTTGGTAGTAGGGGCAAAGGCTCCTGATTTCACCTTGGATAATCAGACGGGGAAATCCATTACCTTATCTGAGGAAAATGCGAAGGGACCCGTCATCCTCACCTTCTATCGCGGAGAATGGTGCCCGTTTTGCAATTTGGAGTTAAGAGCGTATCAGCGAATTATGGACAGCATTCACGAAGCCGATGCACAACTGTTGGCTATTAGTCCCCAAACTCCAGACCACTCATTGAACTTTCAGGAGAAGAATGAGTTAAGCTTTCACGTTTTGAGTGATTTGCGCAATCAGATAGCAGAGAAGTATCAGCTCATATTTAAGCTCCCGGACAATCTGCATGAAATCTACCGATCGCTCGGTTTCGCCTTGGAAGAATTTAACGGTAATGATTCCTGGGAACTTCCTGTACCTGCAACTTATGTCATTGATAAGCAGGGGATTATCCGTATGGCAAGCGTGAACCCCGATTACAGAACACGGATGGAGCCTGTTGAAGTATTGAACTTTCTCCGTTCCTTGTAGCAGTGGGTATTATAGGCACGCTTCGGGGGGGGGGGGGGGGGAGGAAAGCGGCACTTAAGTCGCCTTCAATCCGAAAAATAGGTTATCTAAAGGGTCTATAAGAAGGGAGGAGCCTGCTGCAGCAGGTTTCTTCTTTGTTTTCGCCGATAGACCCGTTAAGCTGAACCGTATCACAAATAGTGGTAAAGCAGAAAATAGAAATAGTCGTGGGCGTGAGTGAATTGAAGAGCTTAATTTGGATAACGAAATGATAGGGATAGCCGTTGTTCTCCCTATCATCTGATTTATCTCTTTTCTCGTCTCAATCGACGAAAAATTCTCTTTCAGCTATTTTCTTTATACTGTCTAATGTTTCTTCCCAGTTCTTATCTGAATGTTCGTACATAGTCCCAGTAGAAAAATTACTGTGTTTTAATTTCAATATCGTATTGTTATCTTGGTTCAACAACGTAAATCTGATGACTGAATAGTTTTCTGGGTTATCGTCGGTCCCGGAGAAACCGCTCCAGTAGTTATAGGAGAAAACTTTGGGAGCTTCCAACTCTAAGAGGTGTCCTTTATCTTCGAACGCTTTGCCTTCCCAAGTGAAGGAAAAGGAAATCGGCTGGCCTACTATCCAATTGGTCTTCATGGTGACTCCCAGCCATTGTTTAATAAAATCAGGGTTTGTAAGTACATGCCAAACAGTCTCTTTTGTTGCAACAATTTCTCTTTGCTTGTCAATAGATAACATGCTGCTCATAATCTCACACCTTTCTTGATATTTCAATTATTCGGAGAATATAAAAATATTATAATAAGATGAAAAGCTATGTATCGTAAAAATGCGACAGGAGGTAAAATAATGGCCACTGAAATAAGACCAATCTAAAGGGGGAGAGCTGATCGGGCTCAATGTATACCATGTGGTGGAACTTGTTCAAAACAAATTTACTGTAAAACCTACATCAAATTACTCGTTAGCTGCAAGTACCGTTAGATTACCTGCATTTCCTACATCAAATTTTCCCGAAAACGAGGGTTTTCAGCCTTTTGAACAAAATTAGCTGCACATTTGCAGTTATTTCCTTTCCAATGGGGTTAAACCCATAATTTTGATGTACGAAATGCAGTTAGCGTGACTTTAGGCGAAGTGCAGGGGAGATTCTCGAGCTACCCAACAAAAAAAGACACCCAGAGGTGTCTTTCGCAGTACATTTCGTATTAGTTTGGTGAAGGATACTGCAGACGGTTATCTAATACTTCAATTTTAAACCCGCTCAACCTTCAACAAGTTAGTCGTGCCCGATTTCCCCACTGGGATACCGGCCGAGACAACGGTTAGATCACCCTTCTTCACGTAGCCGAGCGTCTCAGCTTGCCCGATGGCAGAGCGGATCATCGCATCGGTAGAGTCGCAGAATTCGCCAAGGACCGGGATAACGCCTTGCACCATGCTCAAGTAGTTGATCGCATATTCATTGGACGTCACCGCGATAATCGGCGCTTCCGGGCGGTACTTCGCGATCATCCGAGCGGTGAAGCCGCTCTCCGTTGGCGTCAAGATCGCTGCAGCGTGCAGCTTGTTAGCGGATGACACGACCGCTTGGCACAACACCTCAGTCACTTCGTTGTTCGACTGAAGCTGCGCGTCGATCAAGGAGCTGCGCTCCATGGTTTGCTCGACACGTTCGGCGATCGTCGCCATCATCGTCACGGACTCGATGGGATACTTGCCTGCGGCTGTCTCGCCGGAAAGCATGACAACGTCGCTGCCGTCGAGCACGGCATTCGCCACGTCACTCACTTCTGCGCGTGTTGGACGAGGGTTGCGCTGCATGGAATCCAACATTTGCGTCGCCGTAATAACAGGCTTGCCTGCTAAATTACATGCGCGAATCATGTCCTTCTGCGCAATCGGAACTTCCTCCGTTGGAATCTCGACGCCTAGATCGCCCCGCGCAACCATGATGCCGTCGGAAGCTTCAAGGATCGAAGCGAAATTCGTCATGCCTTCTTCGTTCTCAATCTTCGAAATAATTGGCGTAAACGCTGCGCCGTGCTGTTCCAAAATCGCGCGAACTTCTCTAACATCATTCCCGTTACGCACGAAAGACATCGCGATGATGGAAATATTCTCTTCAACTCCAAACTTAATATGCATCACATCGCGCTCAGTGACACCGGGCAAGGAGGTGCGCACGCCGGGCAAATTAACGCCTTTACGCTGCTTCAAGACACTTTGATTCAAGACGCTGCAAGTCACTTCAGTACCGTCGATCATTTCTACTCTAAGCTCGATAGAGCCGTCATCGATAAGAATGAGATTTCCCGGCTTAACATCCTGCGGAAGGCCAGGGTAATTCACAGAAACACGGCTGGAATCGCCGATAATTTGTTCAGTTGTAAGCACAATGTGATCGCCGCTTTGCAAATCGTAGGAAGCATCCTTCAATTGACCGATGCGGATTTCCGGTCCCTTAATATCCATCAGAATAGGGATGATAACACCAAGCTCGGCAGCTGCTTGACGTACACGCTGAATGCGTCCCCGATGCTCATCTAAATCGCCATGAGCCATATTTAATCTGGCGACGCTCATGCCCGCGCGAATTAATTCTTTAAGAGTAGGGACGGAATCACAAGCAGGTCCCATGGTACAAATGATTTTTGTTTTACGCATGGTAGTTAGGACTTCCTTTCGATTGTGACGAATGAATTTTGGCTTCATTATATGCCTAAATGAGCCGAAGTTCTATGAACTATAGTATGATATATGTACTATAGTATGCAGGAAGGTGAAGTTATGCAGGTGATAACCTTTACGTATGACAAGAGCAGCAATTGGTACAAGGAAGAACTGGAGGGATGCCTCCACTGGACTCTCGTTCTTGTTACGTATGGCCGATGTGTATATTGGATCAATGAGAAGAAGCAGGTAGTGGAGAAGGGGCAATGGCTGCTGATTCCGAGCAAAGTCCCCTTTTATGGAAGAAGTGTACCGACCCAGATCCATGAAAAGTACGTTGTTGGGTTCACCGCTAATGCTGTACAGGAGCTGTTCCCACTCCTCCAACTGCCGCACTATACCAGCCGATTAACAGGTAAATACGAGTTGATTGTCGATCGTTTGCGCCTTATCCATCAGCAGTGGCAAGACAAGCAATCTTATTACCAAACGCTGTGTGAAGCGCTGCTCAAAGAGCTGTTTGTTTATCTCCATAGAGAATGGGATCAAGATACGACATCGACGGCCACTGCGCAGCTAGTGGAGCAGATGAAAGGCTACATTCAGAACCATTACCGCGAGCATGTGACCAAGGACGAGCTTGCCGCGTGCATAAGCCGATCTCCGAACTACACGGCAGCGCTTTTTCGCAAAGTGACAGGTCAAACAATCAGTGAGTTCGTCCATGCCACAAGAATGAAAACGGCCATCTACATGCTCAGACATTCCGCCCTGTCAGTGACCGAGATCTCCGAGTTCATCGGGTACAATGACCCGTCTTATTTTTACCGTGTATTCAGGCGATTAACCGGCTTAGTGCCAACGGATTTAGTATCCGACCGGGAGACGATTCGGAAGTAGTATCTAGTTACATCGTACCGCCGCCGCGGCGTACTTCAGAAGGAATTTGTTCAGGTCCTTTATCAATGTTCTGGTAGATGAACGTCCCGACACTTGCTTCGTCAAACTTTGTAAGCTGCATCGTTTTCGTCCATGCTGTCACGACGACCTCCTGATCGCTGGGTACATCTGGATTCGGTACAGCAAGTACACCAGCGCCGGCTTTCTTGAAATGCGTCAAATAGTCGAGGCGATCCTGCAGTTCTTTAGGAGCATCCGGATGGTAATGAATGATGATATCGCCGTGCTCTAAATTATGAACAAGCATTTCATAGGAGGGCCTTTCCTTATAAAAGCCGAACTTTAAGTCATGTGGACTATGTGTACCGGAAGTCGGGATTTTCATTTCATAGGAAAGTGTACCCTCAGCATGCCCTCGTCCATAATCTTTATCTGTCACAACCTGAATAGGAGCATTAAAATTCAATTTTTCTACACTGTATTTGCTGGAATTTTGCTGAATAAGCGATGTTCCCACACAACATATCGCGATAATAACGAGCGTGTGAGAGAGAAGCAGCCAGGTCTTTTGCTTTTTTTTCAGGGCCTGTTTCTCCACCTTTTTCAATCGACTTGTGTTGTGTTTGTGCGCTTTCGCAGCCAACACATAGCCAATAATTGACAAAACAAAAATAGCCAAGCCTATGTAAAGTAAAATAGCCATAAAATCAGGTCCGTGCTGCATGGTTGAATGATCCATGATAAATGATCTCCTTTTAGAATAAATTTTTAACTATCAACACTACATATTGTAGTTTCACTATTAGCTAGAAGTCAATTTCTGCTTAAAGATCTCGTTCTTTATCATTTGAAATAGAGGATTATTCAAATCCTTTGTTGAATGATGTAATAAAATGTCATTTCATGTAGAAACAAAAGGAGAGAAGTTTCAGTGTCAGAACAACAATTAGAGTTACACAGAAGAAATGGATTAATGGTTAAACTTTTATGGGGATGCTTGGTGCTTATGATCGCCGTATCCTATAACTCACCGAAAATAATCCTGACTTTACTAGCTAGCGGAGCACCGATTGCTCTTCTATGTACCTTGTTAAACTGGAAAAAAATCTGGGTGCCTTACACGATGTATGTCATTGCCGTAGGATTTAACATCATTTCTTATTTCTTTATGGCCAAGGACCCGACCTTGTCCAGTATTCTAATTTTGTATCTCGGTTTGACTCTCGTTTCTTTGTATATGAACTTTCGACCGCTGCTGCTTAATGGCGTGATTGGACTTATTAATTTGAACTATTTTTGCTCCACATTGTCCGGAGATTTCGACCTTATTAGCATTAATGTTTTCTACTTGCTGACGATTTTAACATTGGTAGGGCAAGGTCAAATTGGAACTAGGATGCTTGCTAATGTGGTGAAGAGTGGGAAAGAGTCTGAGATGTCGCGTGTGAAGTCAGAAGAAATTCTGACGGGCGTCCGTACAACAACAGAAGTGCTTGGAACATCCAGCAATACGCTTCAAGAAAATGCGTCGGTTACAGGCAGAATTACCGAAGAAGTCGTGGCTGCTTTTCAAGAAATTTCGATTGGTATTGAGTCGCAGGCCACCAGCATTACGGATATTACAACCGCTATTCAAGAAGTGAATGAGACCGTTGAGATGACTTCTTCCGCATCAAGCACGATGAGCAGCAGATCCCGTGATACGGCGCGGATGACGAATGAAGGCAAAACTCAGATGGAGGATTTGTCGCTCAAAATCAACGATATTACCGTTATCGTGACCGAAACGTCCGAAATTATGAATGCAGTCAATGAAGAAAATGTGAAAATCGGAAATATCGTGACAACGATTGCCGACATAGCGAATCAAACGAATCTCTTGTCGTTAAATGCTTCCATCGAGGCTGCCCGCGCAGGTGAGCATGGTAAAGGCTTCTCCGTTGTTGCGAACGAAATTCGTAAGCTGGCGCAGAATGCGCATGTGGCATCCACAGACATCTCGGAAATTCTAGGCTCTATTCAAGACAAAGTAGAGACCGCTGTAGAGAAGGTTGCCGTCGGCATTACCGCCGTAGAATCAGGTAAGAAATCAGCGGAAAGCGTCGATCAGTTGTTTGAAGTCATCAACAATAACACGTCTGAAGTCATGGAACAAGCGGAGAACTTGCAGCGTATGAATGCTCAATTGCTAACATCGTCGCAAAGAGTTGCAGAGGAAATGACGTCCGTTGCAGCGATTACCGAGCAATCCGCAGCATCCGTACAAGAGGTGCTTGCTAGCGCCGAAGTGCAGCAAAGGCGTGTTGAAGATATCGTAGACAGCATTCGACAGCTGAACGGATTGACACATGATTTGCAGCATTTGATTGAAAAATAGAGCGAATGCCCCAAAAAAAGGATTGCCAAAAAGTTGGCAATCCGCTACAGTTAAGCCAAATGAATAGCAACACGGGTGCTTGATGAAGTCAGGCTGAGATAGTGGCCCTATGCCGCTGACCGTTAATCTGATCTGGGTAATGCCAGCGTAGAGAATGAAGTGCCTTGTTTAGCACTAATTTTATGCCTGCCGCTACCCGGTGGGCTTTTTTTCGTGTTCGCCTATCTCATTTTACACATCTATAAATGAAAAGGAGTCGAACAAACAGATGGCACAAAAAGAAACAACGGCTAAGGGTTTGAAATTGACGGATATTTTGATCACCATTGTGATCGCAGCGGTGTTTGGGGTGATTTATCGCGTATGGGGGCCGATGTACGATGTATTGAAACCATTCGGTCTTCACGCGGAGCAGCTGAGCTATGGCATGTGGTTTATGGCAGCAACCTTTGCATTTCTGGTTATTCGCAAACCCGGCGTTGCCTTATTGGCTGAGGTAGCGGCTGCGACGATTGAGGCGCTTTTTGGCGGCTCATGGGGTGTCTCGACGCTTGTTTATGGGCTGCTGCAGGGGCTTGGTGCTGAACTCGTTTTTGCACTCTTCCTTTACCGTCGTGCAAATGTGGGTGTTACAATCCTAGCATCCTTTGCATCCGCCGTTTTATCATTGCTTGTGGATAATTACTATGGCTATATTGATCAACTGACGTTCTGGAACTATTGTTTGTTTATTGGACTCCGTTTGTTGGGCAGCGCATTGATCGCCGGCGTATTCGCTTACTACTTAGCGGATGCATTAGCTCGTACCGGTGTGCTCAGTCTAGTTCGCCCTGTTTCTAAGAAAGATTACGACGCATTGGGGTAACGTGATGAGCGAAGGAATGAGCGTTGCGAATCTAAGGTTAAAATATCCCGGAGAAGACGCCCCCCTGTTATTTCAGGGGGTTTCCTTTTCGATTGAGCCGGGGGAGAAGGTGCTGCTTCTGGGGCCGAGCGGCTGCGGCAAATCAACCCTGCTTCAAGTGCTAAGCGGTATTGTCCCTCATATTGTAGAGATTCCGCTCAAGGCCGATAACATTCACACCCCAAGCCGCTCAGGCTATGTCTTTCAAGATCCGGAGACACAGTTCTGCATGCCGTACGTGGATGAGGAAATTGCTTTTGTCTTGGAAAATTTACAAGTTCCTCGTGAGGAGATGCCTGCTCGTATCGCCTATTATTTGGAGTTGGTGGGACTTCAATTAGAAGACACCCATATCTTGATCGGGAATCTGTCGCAAGGAATGAAACAGCGGCTGGCTATTGCGAGTGTGCTCGCCCTAGAGCCGGAAGTACTGTTCCTTGACGAGCCTACGGCGCTTCTGGATGAAGAAGGCACAGCGCAGGTGTGGGAAACGATTCGAAGGATTAGTGCTGAGAAGACTTTGGTTATCGTGGAGCATAAAATAAGCGGCATCATGGGATTCATTGACCGTTTGATCGTCATGTCACCAGATGGCGGACTTTTAGCGGATGGTCCACCTCAAGAGGTGTTCGAGGCTTACAAACAGCAAATGATCGAGTACGGGATTTGGTACCCTGGGGTTTGGGACGATCATGAGATGGCGTTAAAAACAACCTCCCCCCCTCAGACTACGGCGCCGGTCATGACCCTTCGCGATTATGTAGGGCTGCGCGGAGGGCAGATCAAGACCTCTGTGGATAACTTGTGCTTTTATCCTGGCGACTGGATTACCGTTGTCGGCGCTAACGGCGCGGGCAAAAGCTCGCTGCTGCTGGCGATCATGCGGCTCATCCCGACCCGCGGCAGCTGCTGGATCGAGGGGGTTAAGGGCAGCAAAGTCGAGCAGCTTGCGGAGCAAGTCGGCTTTGTGTTCCAGAACCCCGAATTCCAATTCGTCACGAATTCGGTGGAGGAAGAGCTGGCCTACTCCTTGCCGGAGGCGGATGAGGGGCGGGGTGTGCAGCAGCAGCAGGCGGCTATAGAGCAGCTGCTTAGGGAATACGACCTGCTGGCGCTGCGCAAGAGGCATCCGTTCCAGCTGTCGATGGGCCAGAAGCGGCGCTTAAGCGTGGCGTCCGCGATGGTGCGCGGGCCTCGCATTCTGCTGCTGGATGAGCCCACCTTCGGGCTTGATGCGCGCGGCACGCTGCGCATCTTGCAGCAGCTGGAGCGGCTGCGGGCGAGCGGAACTGTGATCGTGATGGTCACACACGATCTGGAGATTGTGAAACGCTGCGCCACGCGCGTTTGGCGGGTTGAAGATGGGCATGTGAAGGAATGGCCGGCTGAGAAGCTGCCGGCCTCCGCTGCACCTGCCCCGGAAGGGGCTGCGATGCTATGCAACTAACATTCGCGTATCGTGAAACCTGGGTGCACCGGGTGAATCCGGCTGTGAAGCTTATTCTGTCCATCCTTCTATTTGTTGTTGTCGTGTTCACGCATAATCTGAATGCCATGATGTATTTGACTTTGGGCGCACTGGTGCCGCTATTCTTGTTCTCAGGCCATCCCATGAAGCGGCTGCTGCTCTATGCTTCACCGTTCCTGCTTATCTTCCTATCCTCTTCAACGGGGATGATGATGTTCGGCAGCGGAGATACGCTTTGGTACCAGCTGGGCTTCATCCGAATCACCGAAGAAAGCTTCTACCGCGGCATCCATCTTGGCTTTCGGGGCCTTCAAGTTGCCGCGGTTGGACTGCTGTTTAGCTTGACTACACGGCCAGTCGCGCTGTTCTATGCCATGATGCAGCAGTGGAAAGTCGCGCCGAAATACGCCTACAGCTTCCTCGCCGCGCTGCGCATGCTGCCGCTCATGCTCGAAGAGTTCCAAACTCTTCGTTATGCGCTGAAGGTGCGGGGCAAGAAGAAGCGTAATCCTATCACAGGATGGTATACGACGCTGCGAATGTATGCCATTCCGCTGCTGGCCCAGAGCATACGCCGTGCCCACCGGACGGCAGTGGCGATGGAAGCGAAGCGTTTTTCCTCACAAAAAAATCGGACTTATTATTATGTATCTTCCTATTCGATGTTAGATGTTTACTATATCTTTTATTGGCTTGTGCTCGTCATTCTAGCTAATTGGTTGGGGAATGTATGGCCATTGTTGAACGCAGCGGACGTCCGATAAGAAACTTTGAAGAGCAATCGAAACCAACGAACAAGTTGGTTTCGATTGCTCTTTGTTTTTGTCATTTACCCCATTTAAGGGACAAAACCATTTCACAGCACTGTTTCTCCGGGACGCGAGGATCGATAGTGAAATGAACAACGCTTGGTGTAAATCTAGTCAGTATGATGGACTCAATACCGAAAGTTTGAATAATCCGCTCCACTTCTTTCTGATTGCCTTTCTGGGCATTGCTCATCAATTGGCTGGCTATAGCTGGGTCCGCCAGCTTTTGGATTAAGAGAGAGGCGTCTCTAAGTAGGTTCTGAGAGGTAGCAACCGAATGTGAGAGTACCTTTGTATCGACTGGTGGGAAATCACGATCCCACACCCAGTAAGCAGGGTAGTAAACAGCAGGAATAGGGTAACGATCATAGGGTGGATAGGGGAATGTGTCATAGGAAGGAGGATAATTCATGGATGATCTCCTTTGAGTTTTTTGCCAGAAATCCGCTACACCACTATATGTGAATGGGGGCTGGTGTGGTTCCAGTAATTTATGTATTCGTCAGGAGTCACAGCACAACGCCGAATTCATCGGCAAGTCCTTTCAAACCCTCAGGGGTGACGCGTACAGCCCGACTTTCGTGCAGCCGTTCAATCCAGCGAAGTTCGAACAGCCGGCTTGTGAGCGCAGCGCCAAGCGTACCCGAGATATGATGGCGACGCTCACTCCAGTCGAGGCATTGCCGCGCGTAATGGCGCCTGCGTTTGCGGTCTTCCTCGACCTCGACGCCGAATCGTTCCAGTCGCTGCTTACCCGCAGGGGTGAGGATGAAATCCTTGCCTGCCTCCTGCAGCAGGCCTAACTCAAGAAGCCGGTCCGTCAGGGCTACGCCAATCTGGCCGGCTATATGATCATAGCAGGTGCGCGCATAGCGCAGCGCCCTTAGTTGATCTGATTCGCGCAGCGAGCGAATCGGCTTCGGGGAGGCGATGGTTTGCAGCGCCTCCAGCGCATAGGCCACCTCGGCGCTCGCCAGCCGGTAGTACTTGTGCCGTCCATACGACTCATGGACGAGCAGACCGCCTTCCACCATCTTCGATAGGTGAGAGCTTGCTGTCTGAGGTGTAATGCGCGCGAATCGAGCGAGTTCGCTTGCCGGCAGCGACTTGCCACCGAGAAGATTCAGCAGAATCGTGATGCGTGATGGTTCGCCTATCAGTGAAGCCACTTCCACAATATTTGAATTAGTACACATGCCTATTAGCCTCCGCTTCATACAATCATACTTCGATACAGAACGAAATTAATTCAGTTTATAATCGATATATACTAAGGTTAGTATTACAGTCATACTTCGATAATAAACGAAATTTGAGTGTGAATACAACAGGCATCCTGAAAGTGTATGCAGCCTATGGGAGGATATTATGAATCGTTATTTATTTGGATTAATGGTTGTTGTCACAACAACACTGATGGGATCTTCCTTCGCTGTCGGTAAAATGGGTTTGGCCTATTTCTCACCTCTTCTGTTGGCAGGTTGTCGCTTTACACTGGCGGGACTAGTTATGGCTCTGTTTGTGAGAAAAAGGCTGCGTCCAGGTGATCTTCGAGACTGGAGCAAAATCATGAGCGTAGGACTGTTCCAAACGGCTGGCGTCATGGGCTGCATTTTTCTAAGCTTACGCACGATTACTGCTGGTGAATCGTCGATTTTGACTTTCACCAATCCACTACTCGTCATCTTGCTGGGAACGCTGTTTCTAGGCGCAAAATACCGAATATCCCAATGGATTGGAGTCATAATTGGCTTTGCTGGCGTATTTATCACGCTGGGTGTTCACTTGCAGTTGCAAACAGGTACGCTGCTTGGGATGGGATCTGCTATTTCGTGGGCTATCTCAACACTGCTCGTTAAGAAATGGGGTGCCAGTTTCGATGTGTGGGTCCTAACCGCTTACCAAATGCTGTTCGGGGGTCTCCTTCTCCTTATTATGAGTCTGACCTTGGAAACTCCGAAGCTAATCCTAGGAGTATCCGCCATGTTGATTCTTTTATGGCTTGCAATCATGGCCTCCATCGTGCAATTCGCTTCATGGTTCTTCTTATTGAAACAAGGGGATCCTGGTAAAACGAGCGCCTTCTTATTCCTCGCCCCGTTCTTCGGGGTTGTATCAGGGTGGCTGCTGCTTGGTGAAGTCATAGAATGGTTCGTGTATGTAGGGGGATCACTCATCCTTATCGGCATTTTTTTCGTGAATTGGACGTTTTCAGCCCGAACTTGGAGAAAAGCGAAAGTGACCTCATCATAGAAGCTTCTAGAAACCCACCCCTTAAAGCTTTAAGGGTGGGTTTTTCATGCGCGGCAGCTTATTGTGTTGTGATCAAATATGACTATTATGAAAGAAATTACCTCTGGAAAGCGCTTTACAAATAAATATCGATCACATATAATCATAAATGAGATTAAACAATCAAATGTATGACCGTATATGCGCAAATCTATGAAATGGAATAGGGGGGATCGTGATGCTGTTTGAGGAAGAACGTCAGCAGAAGATCGCCGATTATGTTCAAGTAAAAGAGCGTGCGTCCGTTCAAGAACTGGCGCAACATTTTCAGGTGTCTGAATCAACCGTTCGAAGAGATCTGAAGATTCTTGAGGAAGAAGGTAAGCTTCGCCGTACACATGGAGGAGCTGTAGCTTTTGTCAGTGACAATTCAGAGCCTACTTTTGTGGAAAAAGAAGATCGCTATCGTTTACAAAAGGAACTGATAGCCAAAGAAGCCGCTTCTATGGTTCGGGAAGGCGATTCTATCCTGCTCGATTCGGGAACGACAACTTATTATTTGGCTAAGGAATTAAAAACATTCAAAAATCTTACGGTAGTAAGCAATTCCGTTGCGGTAGCTCAAGAGTTGTCTGCCAACACAGGAATCGATTTGATTCTTACAGGCGGTACCTTGCGTCATGAAACGCTGGCAATGGTAGGTCCGTTAGCCGAGAAAGCGCTGGAAACCGTGCATGTTGATAAAGCCTTCGTGGCGATCAATGGTCTGGATCCTGTCATTGGATTGACAACGCCGAATATGTTGGAGGCTTCGACCAAAAGGGCTTTCTTCCGTTCAACCAAGCAAGTGATTTTACTCATGGACCACAGCAAATACGGAAGAGTATCTTTTGCTAAGGTTGCGGCATTATCCGAGATTGACCAGCTGTTGACGGATGACGGTATATCGGACAATGCGCTGAAAGAGCTAGATACGGCTGGGGTTACCGTCAGCGTCGTACAGACGGGTGGGAGGAAGTCATGAAGCCTGTCTTGACGATTACATTGAATCCGGCCTTGGACAAAACGGTAACGGTAGAAGATTTTGTTCTTGGCGGATTGAACCGAATTAAAGAATGGCGAATGGATGCTGGAGGCAAGGGCATCAATGTCGCCAAAGTATTGAAAAATTTTTCCGTTGATGCGACGGCTTGGGGCTTGTGTGCAGGGCGCCAGGGGAATGTGCTGACGGATACACTTACGAGTCTAGGCATTCCGAATTGGTTTGTTCAAGCCAAGGGTGAAACGAGAACGAACCTGAAGCTGTATGTAGAACACACCCGGGAAACAACGGAGTTGAATGAGCCAGGATTCACGGTAGACGATGACGTGTTAAGTCAATTCCTTGATCGTTTCAGAACCGATGTACATCATGTTTCGTTGGTTGTTCTGGGAGGCAGTTTACCAAAGGGAATATCGAGTGATTTCTATAAGACACTGATTCAGATTGCGAATGAGGCAGGTGTTCGGACCGTATTGGATGCCGATGGTGAGCCTTTTGTCCATGGTATTGAGGCTGTTCCCTATGCCATCAAGCCGAACATTCATGAGCTGGAGTCGTTCTTCGGTGAGTCCTTCCGGACGGATCATGAGATTATCGATGCGGCGAGAAGATTAATCGCTAAAGGAATTGCTTACGTGGCGGTTTCTTTAGGTGGAGAGGGATCGATTCTCGTAACGGAGACGGAGGCCATTCGCGCCAAACCTGCTCCAATTACTCCCTTAAGTACAGTGGGGGCCGGAGACTCTATGGTAGCCGCGCTCATTTATTGCATGCTGCATGGCATGTCGCTGGAGGAAGCTGCGAGGTGGAGCTCAGCTGCAGGAACTGTGACAGCTTTGAAGTCGGGAACACAGGTTTGTACGCTTGCTGAAGTGGAAGAAAAACTAGGCAGTGTGAACATATGGTCTATTCCAAAGACAACAAATTTGAATTAAAGGCGGGGGCGTCTATGAAAAAGATTCTTGCAGTTACAGCTTGTCCAACCGGTGTTGCTCATACGTACATGGCTGCTGAATCCTTAGCAAAAGCAGCTAGAGAAAGAGATATTCCAATTAAAGTAGAAACCAGAGGAGCTGTCGGCGTAGAAAATGAGTTTACCGAGCAAGAAATTGCCGAGGCTCATGCCATTATTGTAGCTGCGGATACGGATGTGTTAGAATCCCGGTTTGCTGGTAAGCCGGTAGTTAAGGTCCCTGTGGCGCAAGCGATCAAAAATCCGTTTGGCCTTCTCGATGAAGCATTGAACAAAGAAGCGGCCACTGCCGATGATTATCTGAAGCAAGTAGAGCAGTCGAAATCTCAGCGCAGTGCTTCACGTACCGGAGCCTACAAGCATTTGATGACAGGCGTTTCAAATATGCTTCCATTGGTTGTCGCTGGCGGATTACTCATTGCACTTTCTTTCATTTTCGGAATTGAGGCTTTTAAAGAACAAGGTACTTTTGCCGCAGCTTTAATGGACATCGGAGGCGGAGCCGCTTTTGCTTTGATGGTACCCATCTTGGCGGGATTCATCGCTTTCTCCATTGCGGAAAAGCCGGGCTTGGCGCCGGGGCTAGTTGGCGGGATGCTCGCTTCTAAAATGGGCGCAGGCTTCCTTGGCGGAATCATTGCCGGATTTCTTGCGGGTTATGTCGCGAAGCTGTTGAAAGATTACATCAAGATGCCTAAGAATTTTGAAGGCTTGAAACCTATTCTAATTATTCCTTTATTGGCTACTGGAATTACAGGACTTTTAATGATTTATGTGATTGGCGAACCCGTAAAAGCAGTAATGGATGGTTTGACGGTATGGCTCAAATCGCTCGGATCCACGAATGCCGTATTGCTCGGTCTTCTGCTGGGAGCGATGATGGCCTTCGATATGGGTGGCCCTGTGAATAAAGCGGCGTACACGTTCGCGGTAGGTTTGTTGGCCAGCAGTGTATACGGTCCGATGGCAGCGGTTATGGCTGCGGGTATGACACCTCCGCTGGGTTTGTGGCTGGCAACGGTCCTTGCTCCGAAGAAATTTACGAAGGAAGAGCGGGATGCTGGTAAAGCGGCTTCTGTTCTGGGAATTTCATTTATTACGGAAGGTGCCATTCCTTTTGCTGCAGGCGATCCTTTCCGCGTGATCCCATCGATCATGGTCGGCTCCGCTTTAACAGGCGCTTTATCCATGGTTTTTGGCGCTACTTTGCGCGCACCGCATGGAGGGATTTTCGTTCTGCCGATCCCGAATGCCGTCGGCCATCTGGGCTTGTATGCTTTAGCTATCGTAGCAGGAACGGTTGTTACAGCTATCATGCTGAATATATTGAAGAAGCCTGTAAAAGACTAAATCTTTACACAAATTAAAGCTAATCATGCAGGGGGAAATTCTTCCCCCTTTATATTTAGGGAGGATACCAATATGAATATTCAAGAACTGCTGAATGAGCAAAGCATTTTGATCCCATTGGAAGCAGCAAGCAAAGAAGAATGTATGCAATCCATGATCGACGGACTTGCAGCCGCTGGCTGTATTTCGGATAAAGCAGCCTATCTGGAGGCGGTTTTGAAGCGGGAAGAGACCGGCTCGACAGGAATAGGCTTTGGAGTCGCTATTCCTCATGGAAAGTCGAATGGAGTCAGCAAGCCGGGCGTTGCTTTTGCTAAGTTGACTCAGCCTTTGGATTGGAAATCGCTAGATGACCAGCCAGTGCGTATCGTCTTCATGATCGCTGTACCGGAGGCCGCCGCAGGCAATGAGCATCTGCAAATTCTGATCGCGCTCTCCCGTAAGCTGATTAATGAGGAGTTCCGTGAAAGCTTGTTGAACGTGACCGAAGCGCAGCAATTGATAACGATTTTACAAACCATTTAAGAGGAGAACAAAAACATGATTTCGAAAGAACTTACGATCCGGAACGATTCCGGCTTTCATATTCGCCCTGCCCAACTATTTACGGAAAAAGCGGCATCTTTTCAATCAACTGTAAGTCTAGAATATAAGAGTGAACCTAATGTCTCGATCATAGACGGGAAAAGTATTCTCGGTCTTATGACGCTCGGGTTGGAGAAGGGCTCGGTCATTACCCTGACAACAGAAGGACCGGATGAACAAGCGGCGCTGGATGCTTTGGCTGAATTGGTGGAAAGTGGCTTTGGAGAAGCATAAGAGCTGCCTATTGCAGCTTGAGGGATAGGAGGAATTATGATGACGGAGAGAGTACTGCAAGGGCTTGGGGTATCCGCCGGCATTCGCACAGGTAAAGCATTCGTGTACGAACCAGTGCGACTAACGGACGTAGAGAAAAAGAAAACGCAAGATGTCGATACCGAGGTTGAACGGCTTCGGGAAGCCAAATCTGCTTGCCAGGCTGAACTGCAAGTTCTGATTGAGAAGGCGCAGCAGACGCTTGGGGAAGAAAAGGCTGTGATTCTGAAAGGGCAGATCAGCTTTCTGCAAGATCCAACCTTTTACCCACCCATGGAGAAATTAATCGTGGGCGAGCAGTGGACTGCTGAAAGCGCGATTCATCAAGTGGTCACGCAGGTTGCTGCACTGTTTGAAAGCATGAAGAATGAATATATGCGCGAGCGCGCGGCAGATGTCCGCGATGTAGGCAACAGGATGTTCGCTCAGCTATGTGAACGCAAAGGAACACAGCTTTCCGATATCGGAGAGCCTGTCATACTCGTAGCGGATGATCTGACACCTTCAGATACCGTTCAGTTGGACAAAAATTTAGTGCTCGGGTTTGTTACTCGTATAGGCGGTAAGACTTCCCACACCGCTATTTTGGCTAACTCTTTAGGGATCGCAGCGATCTTGGGGCTGGGGGATGGGATGGATCAGATTCAGCACGGAGATGAGCTTCTTATTGATGGCTCGACTGGAGACTGTATCTTAAACCCGTCGGCCCCAACCAAAGAATCCTACCACGCTCTCATGCAGCGTGATGAAGCCGAAAAGGCCGAACTGCTGGCGTATGTAGAACGGGATGCTGTCACGAAGGACGGCTTCCGTGTGGAACTGGCTGCTAATATCGGTACGGTAGAAGAATCGGTAAGCCTGCTCAGCCAAGGAGCTGAAGCGGTCGGACTGTACCGTACTGAGTTTTTATTTATGGGGCAATCTCAGATGCCTGACGAGGAAACCCAGTACAAGGCTTACCGGCAAGTAGCAGAAGCAATGAAAGGACGTCCTGTTGTTATTCGTACGCTCGATATTGGCGGCGACAAGGAGCTTCCTTATCTGGATTTGCCAAAGGAGATGAATCCTTTTCTTGGATACAGAGCCATTCGGCTTTGTCTGGACCGCAAGGAGCTGCTTATTACCCAGCTGCGTGCGATTTTGCGAGCAGGCGTTCACGGCGATGTGAAAATCATGTTTCCGATGATTTCGGGTATGGAAGAATGGCGTCAGGCGAAAGAAATCTATGAACAAGCTCGCGAACAGCTAATCCAGGAAGGAATCCCTTATGCCGATTCTGTCGAATTGGGGATTATGATTGAAATTCCATCGGCGGCTTTGCTCGCTTCCAGATTTGCCAAGGAAGTAGACTTCTTCAGCATCGGGACGAACGACCTTGTGCAGTACACAGTTGCCGTCGACCGTATGAATGAGAAGGTAGCTTATTTGTACGATTATTTCCATCCCGCCGTCATTCGACTGATCAAAACGGTCATCGATGCTTCTGACGATGCAGGCAAATGGACCGGCATGTGCGGCAGCATGGCCGGAGATCCGCTTGCTGCGCCGCTTTTGCTCGGCTTAGGTCTGCATGAATGGAGCATGGCAGCTTCATCGCTTTCCAAGGTGAAGAAAGTGATTACGGATTTAAACCACAGCGATTGCGTGGCTTTAGCTGAGAGGATTTTGGAGATGGACACGGCGGCCGAGGTTCGAGAGGCATTGCTGGCGTTCCAGTTATAATGTAAAAGACCGTCAAGGACTTGTTATAGTCCTGACGGTCTTTTTGGGTTCTAGTGGTTAAGCGTCACGAAGCTTGTTGCTTTTTTACCTGTTGAAGTTACAGCAGTTAATTCGAAGGAAGTCACATTACCAGTCACAGTAACGTTTCCAGCCGCGTCAACCGCTACGGTTCCTACAGTTCCGGCATTTCCCTTAATATCATTTGTGATGAAAAGGGTCCCTAGTGCGAAATTATAGCCTTTAACGTCCGCACTTTTATACGTATTACCGTAGTTATCAGTGATAGAAAGGTCCATTGCCGAATAAGCATTGAAGCTATAAACGCCCCCTGTTACCGTCATTACCGTCTTATCAATGGAAGTTTGTCCTGCTTTTATTTCCTTGGCAGTGATCGCGTCGCTTTTAACCGTGACAGTAACGTGTAATTGCTTTGCGTCGCCATTTCCAATTTGGACAATGACACTGATATCCGCTGTTCCCGGCTTGTTGCCTAGAACGTAGGCATGATGATCTGAGGTTAGACCTACTTTAGCAATGCTAGTATCAGAGGAATGCACAGATTGAACAACCCCAGGAATAGCAATTGGATCTCCACTAGCCGATGTCACTTTAATTTCAATTTCTTTAGCTAATTTACTTTGTGTTGGATCTTCCGCTATTGCTTTGTTAACGAGACCGTTTAATCCAGTAGCTGCATCTGTTAGACCGCTATCGAGCACACTAGCTAATGTGTAGGTGCCGTTGATCGAAACGTTCCCTGTGCTAGAGGCTGTAACGCTAAAGCTGCCCGTTGTTGTTTGGACAGTGGAAGCGTCGAGTCCGCCAAGCGTAACCGTGTAATCACCTGCAGCGAGCGCAAGGGTAGTCGATAGTGTTACTGATTGGCCATCGCTAGCCCACTCTGCTGTCGTAGGGACTACGGTTGAACCATTTTTCAAAGTGATTGTTGCTTTGCTGGCATCTACCTTTTTATTGAAGGTAACTTGAACCTTTTTATTGTCGGAAGATGAGGCTTGCGTTTTTGTAATCGAAATAAGTGTTTGGTTCCCAAAAACTTGCTGAGCTGTATAAGAGCTTAGAACAAGGTCAGCGCGATTGGCAGGTTGGTCGCCGGATTTGCTAGTAGGGTGAATACCAAGTTCAGTTGCTTGTTTCACAGCATCTGCGTACCAAGGTGAGCCTGTCATGGAAATCTTTTTGCCCAAACCTTTAAGAAGGACAGTATCCAGCTGAGCTGTCGTTACCGAATCACCGGGAAGGAAAGTGGTGTCCGTAACACCGTTTATGAGGCCTGCTTTTTTGGCTGCTTCAATATAAGGGATGGCCCATCCATTCGCTGCATCATTGGCCTGAACATCCGAGAAACTGGACACCTTAACCGTAGGATCAACAGTGATGTTGTAAATTAATGTGGCTACTTTGGCAAATTGAGCGCGAGTCATATTTTGCGTAATGCCAAACGTGCTGTCCGAGACGCCTTCAAAAACACCAGCTGTAATCATCGCATCAATCTTAGCTTTTAGCGCGGCATCACTACCGGCCAAATCAGTAAAATCAGCACTTGTTTTGGCTGCAGCGGAAGCTGGAAGAGAAAGTGCAGTTGAAGCAAATAAGGAGAAAGCCATAGCGGCCGTCGCGATCATCGTGAGTTTCGTGGATTTCATAGTACCTCCCAAGGGTTAATTATTTTATTTTGAATCTAGCAAACTTTCGTTCATATTTTGTTGCTATAACTATACCTTGCATGATAGAGTACGTCATTGTCAAATTCTTGGCAGTCTCGACAGGAGAGTGCTAAGGGAGTTCGGTTGTTGAGAGTTAGAGTGAAGGGACAACATTAGCATGGATAAAGCAAAGCGAATGGAGAAAACAAGTAACACTTTCACCTTGGACGTAGCAAAAGCGCGCGGTTTACAAGGATAAGCAGCAAAAAATGCGTAAGCTTAAGCGCAACTTCTGCGCATCAAATATGTTACAAAAGGCTCGCTCAAGGACAGCTTAAGCCGGTTTTTCTGTCAATTTGGAGGTAGGCACTGCCAAGATGTTAATCGCACTTACACATTGTAAAAAAATAGGATGAAAGTCCAAGCTCACCTATGCTATACTCAACAAACAGGAGATGATCTGATGAATTCCAAAATGTCATTCCAGCCGCTAAACCGGCCAAAATTGGTTGACGATGTTGTTAATCAATTGCAAAAGAAAATATCGGAAGGCGAAATGAAGCCAGGCGACAAGATTCCGACGGAACCCGAGCTGATGCAGCAATTCGGTGTCGGACGTTCGACGGTCCGCGAAGCGGTCAGGGTGCTTGTGCATGCGGGGCTGCTCGAAAAGAAGCAGGGCTTCGGCACTTTTTTGACAGCTAACAGGGGTATGCAGGAGCCGCTTGACCATAGGCTTCGCAGAGCTGAGATTCTGGAGGTTTATGAGGTAAGGCGGATGCTCGAGCTCGAAATCGCCCGTTTAGCCGCTGAGCGCCGTGATGAAAATGATCTCGAGCAGATGCGAAGCGCACTGGATCAACGGTCGGAAGCGCTGGAGAAAGGTGATACGAGCACCTATCTGAACTCTGATGTGAGGTTCCATCTGTCCATTGCCATCGCGAGCAAGAACAGCGTGGTTATCGACCTATACCGGACTTTCTCAACCGTCCTCCTTGAAACATCTTATAAATTAGTGAGCGTCGAGAGTCCACATGATCCCCACAATCTCCAACACGAAAATATGTATCAAGCGATTAAAGACAAGGATGTATCGGCTGCCGAGTACTGGACTAAGCAAAATCTAGACGATACGGTCAGTCAGCTTAAAAAGTATCTTAACCAGGAGTAGCTTTATTCTCCTCTAATTCTAAACATCTGATGATATGATGAAAGGGGTTTGAGATCACATGTCCGTTTCAAACAATGCTCATAATCGTACCGTTTATGCTATTTTATTTTCAATAAGCTTAGTTCATTTGTTGAATGATGCAATTCAATCCGTTATCCCTGCTGTGTTTCCGATTCTACATAATTCACTGCAGCTCAGTTTTACACAAATCGGGTGGATTGCCTTCACTTTGAATGTGACGGCCTCAATGTTTCAACCCTTGATTGGTCTGTACACAGACGCGAAACCGAAGCCATTTCTGCTGCCCGCAGGTGTGTTTTTCTCACTTATAGGCGTGATTGTCTTGGCTGTGGCGTCTTCATTCGCGCAAGTTATTTTAGCCGTTATCCTAGTTGGTCTGGGTTCCTCGGTTCTTCATCCGGAAGCATCGCGTGTGGCTTATTTGGCTGCTGGGCCTCGCAGAGGACTGGCGCAGTCGATTTTCCAAACAGGCGGTAACATCGGGCAGGCTTTGGCTCCTGTCTTTACAGCCCTTATCTTTGTACCGTTTGGCCAATTCGGCATCATCTGGTTTTCATTTGTCGCTGCTGCGGGGATTGTTGTTCAATTTTTCGTTGCCAAATGGTATCGAAAGGCGGGAAGCCGCCCGTCCACATCCAATAAAACCGGGGTTGTCCGAAAGAAACTCCCTCGTAAAACGGTGGCGTACGCGATATTTATTCTAATCATGCTATTGTTTTCCAAGTTTGTTTATGTGGCCAGTATGACTGGGTTCTACGCCTTTTATTTAATTGAACATGATCATCTTTCGGTCGAAAGAGCGCAGCTCTTCATCTTCACCTTGCTTGCGGCCGGAGCTGTAGGTACGTTCATGGGTGGACCCTTGGCAGATCGTTTTGGGAGACGCAATATGATCTGGTTCTCTATTCTAGGCACTGCGCCGTTCTCGCTGCTTCTGCCATATGCCAATTTGTTCTGGGCAGGTGTCCTTTGTGCGTGTATCGGGTTTATTTTGTTATCTGGCTTTTCCGTTATTGTCGTTTATGCACAAGAGCTGCTGCCTGGCAAAGTGGGGACGGTATCGGGATTGTTCTTTGGATTGGCCTTTGGTTTGGGCGGGATCGGATCCGCTGTGCTCGGGACGCTGGCGGACGCAACAAGTATTACCTTTGTTATTAAGCTCTGTGCCTTTTTGCCGTTAATCGGATTGTTGGCAGCCTTCCTTCCGACAGATAAAAAGCTGAATTTGCATGATATTGAACTGCCACAAACTGCGGTGAAAGCATGACTCACTGAGGTAGCATATAGCTACAAAGACGATGCTTCCACTGCAGGTTTGCAGAGGGAGCTTGGGTCGTGTAAGAATAGAGATAGAAATAGTAAAAGGCAGAGGAGTGGGATTCATGGATATAAAAGAAGCGATTCACCAGCGTCGCAGTATTGGGAAGGTCAAACAGGACGCGATCGACAAACCGCTAATCGAAGAAATCCTTGAAGCAGGCACATGGGCGCCTAACCATTGCCATACAGAGCCGTGGAGGTTCTGGGTCATGACCGGTGAAGGCAGAAGTTTGTTGGGTCGAGGCTACGCCGAGGTTGCCGCTGCTGAAGCGGATCCAACACTTTCTGAGGAGGAGTTATCCAAGCTGAAAAGCGCTCAGGAGAAGAAAGCGTTCCGCGCTCCTGTTGTGATTGCTGTGGCCGTAACACCCTCAGAGAAGCAAGTCGTTCCGGAGATTGAGGAATATGCTGCCGCGCATGCAGCAGTGCAAAATATGCTGCTTACTGCGCACGCACTTGGCCTAGGAACGATATGGCGGACGGGTGCACCTACCTATCATTCGAAGATGCGTGAGGTGTTCGGTCTTGCGGGAAAAGAGGAGCTGGTCGGATTCATCTACATCGGCTATCCAGACATGGCTCCTCCTAAGGCGCAGCGGGTGCCGTTCGCGCAGAAGACTACATGGGTAAGCGAGTAAAACATAAAGATTTGTCGAACCTAAAAGAACCGTCAGGGGATATTCCCTGGCGGTTTTCTCTTTTTGTGTAAACAAATCGTCGAACCGGTTTCATGATTTGTTGTCATGAACTACAAGGAAATGCTTGAATATCCTTGGTTTTTGATTAAAACGATCATCGAAAATGCGTGTTTTCTTTACAAATCATTAAACTCTATTTAAAACTCTGTTGATAAAACCGGTTTAATATGAAGGAGAAGTGAGGCGAGCTCATATGGCCAACATAGAAGATGTTGCAAAAGTAGCTGGGGTATCCAAGAGTACAGTGTCCAACGTGTTTAGCAAAAAAAGGCCGATCAGCAAGGAAGTGTCGCAGCGTGTACTGGAGGCAGCTTTACAGTTAAATTATAGACCCAATTACTGGGCTCGCAGTTTAGCCAATAAGAAAACGAATATCATCGGGTTAAATATGGCTGGTGAGCAAGTGAAATTCAGTCAGTTCCATCTTGGCCTCATTAATGGTGTGTTGAAAGAGTGCTATAACCAGGGCTATCGATTGCTGGTAAACACCTTGTCTACCGAATTCTCCAGTCAAGTTGAGCATTTGTCTACAGATCCGGTAGATGGCGATATTCTTCTGGATCCCGCCTCAAATGATGAGAGAATTTCCGAACGAATAAAGCGCAGCGTGCCGCTTGTCGTGATCGGAAGACCACAGGAGGAGTTCGAATCCAGTGTCTCCTATGTGGATAACGACAATATTGGGATGGGACAAATCGTTACCGAGTACCTTTTGCATTTAGGTCACAATCATATCGCGTTCCTCAATGCACCGAAGGAAAGAACGGTTGCTCAAGACCGCGAGCATGGTTACTACAGAGCCTACAATAAAGCCGAGCTGCCGGTTGATGCAAGGCTCATTGTGTATAAAGACAGCAGTCTAACGTCCACTGTCTACGGTTACCAGATGACCAAGAAGCTATTAACAGCTTATCCGCATATTACAGCGATCATTACGGATACAGATAAAGTCGCTCTAGGGGTATACCAAGCGGCTGCTGAGCTCAATTTGCAAATACCGCAAGACCTTTCTGTCTTTGCTTTCAGCGATGATTCAATCTTCGCACCTGAATTCAAGCCACCTCTGACCGGGGTCAGGCTCAACGGGGAAGTACTGGGAAGCGAAGCCGCCAAGCTGCTCATCGAACAGTGCCGTCAGCCCAATGCCATTGCCAAACGAATATTGATTCCTGCCAGTTTAGTTTATAGAGGATCATGTGCCCGAGCGAGAATTAGTAACTTCATAAAACCACATAAATAGATAGACAAATAGGAGGCCATACCCATGTTCAATAAAAAAGCAGGAATCATTGCAGCCGTCGTGTTATCGACAAGTATACTAGCCACTGCGTGCAGTACGAATACTGATAAAACAACCGCAACAAACGTTAGTAGCGAAACGTCCAAGCCGGCTAAACAAGAAACTCTACGTATTCTAAGTGGAGTCGCAGGGGGTAAGACGCCTGAAGAGAATGTCCTGTTTGAGAAGGAAGTAGAACGATTGACTGGTATCAAGGTTACGATCGAGAAACCAGCAGCCGATTATGATAAGAAACTATACGCAGCGATATCTGCTGGCGAAAAGTATGACCTCGTCTATATGGGCAAAGGCAATATGGATGTCCTTGTTGATCAAGGCGCACTGATGCCGTTAAACGATAAGATCAAAGCTTCCAAGATTTTATCCGATCCTAAAGTAATTCCAACCAAGGAATGGGACATGATCACTTATAAAGGCGGTCAGATTTTCAGTGTATTTAATAAATCTGAAGGCGGCACGCTGCCTACCGTTCGTCAAGATTGGATGGACAAGCTCAAGCTGCAGCAGCCGAAAACCTTGGAGGATTTCTACCAAGTGTTGAAGGCATTCAAGGAGAAAGATCCAGACGGTAACGGTAAGGACGACACCTATGGCTTGTCCACGGCTGGGTTATACGACATTCAAGGGTTCATGAGCGCAGCAGGCGTGAAATATAAATATGTGATTGATGCTAGTGGCAAGCGCTCGATTCCTTATGCAACAGAAGCAGCGGTTCCGATTTATGAGTGGTTTGCGAAGCTGTACAAGGAAGGGATTCTAGACCCGAACTTCGCGACCAACGATTCAGCTAAAATGAGAGAGCTCTTCTTGACGAATCGCGTTGGGATGGTCACGTACTGGGATGCATGGGTAGGCTTGTTCAATAATATGAAGAAAACGGATGATCCTAACTTTAAAGCCAAAGCGATCGCTGGGGCCGTAGGTCCAGATGGCAAAATCATGCTTCGCCGCGGCGACCCAAGTGTTTGGGGAATTCCAGTGAATGCCGAGCATGCCGATACAGCTATGAAATTCTTAGAATTCTGGCACTCCGAGAAGGGTAACATCCTTAGCACATTAGGGATTGAAGGCGATGATTACACCGTTAAAGACGGGAAATACACGCTAACGGATGAGGGAGTTAAGCATGGTATGGATCATGGTGCTCCGTTCCCGAACAACACGAACTTTAAGAATCCGATTGGTACGCTGCCAGGTGCAATTGAAGGCCGTCAAGTTATTTTCGACAATAATGCAACGATTGAAAACTCCACGAAAGACTGGCCGAGCGCTGAAAAAATCGTAACCAATTACGCTTTCCAAGCGATGATGGGCAAATTGCCAGCAGCAGACGCTGTGAAAAAAATGAATGATGAGCTAAAAGCAGCTAAACTGATTGACTAGTTCGAGAGAGCGGAGGCGGGGGTTAACTCCCTTGCCGCCGCTTTACTTTTCATAGATAAGGGGGGACGTCTAGTGACCGCATGGGCACGTTATCGGGTAATGTATCTCATGATGATTCCCGTTGTTATTTATTTTTTAATTTTCTCTTATTACCCGCTCATCAAGGGCTTGCAAATCTCCATGCAAAATTTTCGGATTATTGGAACTCGTCCTTTCGTTGGTCTTCAGAATTACATTGTGGTTTGGAATGATCCGGTATTCTGGCGCGTTTTGGAGAATACCTTAATGATTGGAATCGGGATGTTAATTATAGGTTTTTTTGCCCCGATTATTACAGCTCTCTCTTTAAATGAAGTGCTTAAAACATGGTTTAAGAAGCTGACGCAAATGGTTATTTACTTGCCGCATTTATTCTCATGGGTTGTTGTAGGAGGCATCTGGATCATCATGCTGTCTCCGGATGGAGGATTTGTTAATGATTTGTTGAAGCTGCTGGGTGCTGCGAAACCGATTCATTTTTTTGCGGAAGTCGACTATGCCCAAGCTTTGATGGTCTTAACGAACACTTGGAAGGAAATGGGCTTCACCTGTATTCTTTATTTGGCATCAATCGTGACGATTTCCCCTTCTTTGTATGAAGCCGCGCGTATGGACGGAGCTGGACGCTGGCAGCAGATTCGCTATGTAACCTTGCCTCAGCTCATTCCGACGATGAAGGTTGTGACCTTGCTGAACATGATCGGGATGCTCCGGATGTTCGACCAAATGATCATTCTAAGTAATCCGGTTATTGCTCGAAAAGTGGATGTCCTGATGACGTATACGTATCAAAAAGGAATTCTGGAGTTCAAAATGGGCGTCGCTTCAGCCGCCGGCTTTCTCGTTGTATTGGCAACGCTGATCTTAGTATTCGCAACCCGCAAATTGATTCGTTATGACGAGGAGTGAAATCGTGTTATGAATAAATCGTTGACCAGCAGGGACTTGCCCTTTCATCTAGTGAACAGCCTCTTCCTGCTGCTGCTTGTCGCGACGATGATCCTGCCCATATGGAACACCTTTGTCATCTCCATATCCTCTAATATCTCATCCATGCATGGCGGTATTCGGTTATGGCCTTCAGAACCGAGCCTAGAAGGATACCGTACGGTGTGGCAGCGCATTGAGCTGTGGAGACCTTTTGGTTTGAATGTTTTGGTGACGTTGGTGGGTACATTTATCCACGTGCTCCTATGTGCAATGGCCGGGTATGTGCTGCTGCACAAGGGGCTGCCTGGGCGCAAGCTGATCATTAGCTTTATTTTGCTAACCATGATGGTTCCGAATGAAGCCGTGATGATCCCCCTTTACGTTGTAAATAAAGAGCTGGGCTTATTGAATTCCGTAAATGCTTTGATTTTATATAGTTTGGTGTCAGGGTTCAGTATTTTGTTAATGAGAAATTTCTTTGGAGCTGTTTCGTACGAAATGGCGGAATCCGCTAAAATCGACGGAGCCGGTGAGTTTCGCATTTTTTCCACAATGTATGTGCCGCTCGCTAAACCGGGATTGGCTACCGTAGCTTTGTTCGAATTCGTCTCCCGTTGGAATCAACTGACGCCTGGACTGCTCTATATCACCGATCAGAAAAAGTTTACTTTGCAGGTAGCGCTGCGCTCGCTCGTCATTCAGTCTGACTCTACCAGCAGCAACTTGTTTATGACACCTAATGTTCGAATGGCCGGTGTGATGCTGGCTTTGATTCCATTGGTAGTTATTTATCCATTTGTGCAAAAATATTTCGTAACAGGCCTTATGGTCGGTGCTACGAAAGAATAGGGGGAGAGCCTATGAGCATCGTGACGATATCTCGTTTCATTGCAAGTGAGGAAGCCGATCGTTATTTGGAGGTTCCTTTTCAAGTGGCCTCAGGCATGGAACGTATTCACGTTAGCATAGAAGTGGAAGCCCATGGACCAGGGGATTGCGTCATTGATCTTGGTGTAAAGGATACGGATCAAGTAAGAGGCTGGAGCGGAGGCGCGCGAACGGAGTTTTATGTGGAGCTTGAAAAGGCGACTCCCGGATATGTACCTGGGTATTTGGAGGAGGGGGAATGGTGTGTGCTGCTAGGCACGTACCGAATTCCATCGGCAGGATGCACCGTATCTGTGAAGGTTGCTTGCACACCCAAGGAAGGTCGTTGGCTGAAGGGTGATCTTCATATGCATACTGTCCACAGTGACGGAGCCCTGACTTTATCCGAGAATGCGCGGATTATGGAAGAGCTGGGCTGCGATTTTCTAGCCATGACGGATCATAACACGTACAGCCAAAACCTTGCCTATCCGCATGAAACGGGCGTTGTTCTAATCCCCGGAATGGAATTGACGACGAATCACGGCCATGCGAACTTCTTAGGTGTTGTTAAGCCTGTGGGAGATTTCCGTGCGACTAGCTCGGAGCAGGTGCAGGAACGTATACGTGAAGCAAGAGCGAACGGGGCACGTGTCGTGCTGAACCATCCCCATTGTCCGAATTGCGGCTGGGAATGGGATTTCCAGGTTGATTATGATTGGGTGGAAATTTGGAATGGGCCTTGGCGGGAAGCTAACCGTAAGACGCTCGACTGGTGGCATGGGCAGCTTTGCATGGGCAAACGTCTCATCGCCGTAGGCGGCAGCGATATGCACCGGTTTGGAGGCTACGTTAGTCATAGTTCGCCGACAACCTGGGTGTATGCATCTTCTCGAACCGTTGACGGCATACTGGAGGGTATCGATACAGGGCGCGTTTTCCTAAGCTATTCGCCAGAGGGGCCGGTCATGGAGTTGAACGCAGGGAAGTATAATATGGGCGATGTAGTGCCTATGGGCGCGCCTGAACGTGAAGGAAATGCAAAACTTGTGGTGTCTGGTCTGCTTGCAGGGGATGAGGTGAAGCTCATCTCGAATCGAGGTGTCGAGCGTTCATGTGTTATTTATACGGAGCATTCGCTCGAGTTACTGGGTGAACTGGCAGGCCGAAGCTTTTATCGGGCAGAGGTGTGGCGGTATTTTGTTGAGGTGCATGAAATGCTCCTTGCATCTGTAAGTAATCCTTTGTATATGGCATAATGCTAGCCATTAAACGTTAAAAAACGAGCCACCAGAACTTCTGGGGCTCGTTTTTTTGAGAAGTCGAGGTCAGATGGACTCGACTACTTGTTCTTAAGGGCAACCGCAACCTGCGCGGCCGTTTGCGCGTTGTGGTAAACGAGCGCGATGTTCGTCTCCAAGCTGCGGCCTTCGGTCAGCTGTTTGATGCGCGCTAGCAGGAAAGGTGTGACCTTCTTGCCGGTCACGTTTTGATCTTTGGCCTCAGCCAGCGCTTGCTGGATGACGCCTTCGATCTCGTGATGGTTCATCGCGGATTCCGCGGGAACCGGATTGGCGATGATGGCGCCGCCGGCAAGGCCTAGCTCCCACTTGGTGCGCAGCATAGCCGCAACCTCGGCTGCCTCATCGAGGCGGAAGTCAACGCCGTAGCCGCTTTCGCGGGCGTAGAAGGACGGGAACTCGCTCGTTTTGAAACCAACCACGGGTACGCCATAGGTTTCCAAATACTCGAGCGTACGGCCAATATCGAGGATCGACTTCACGCCTGCGCAGACGACGGCGACGTTCGTTTGAGCCAGCTCCGTCAAGTCGGCGGAGACGTCCATTGTCACTTCACCTTCGCGGTGTACACCGCCGATACCGCCGGTAGCGAACACTTCGATGCCGGCAAGCGCCGCGCCGATCATCGTTGCGGCTACAGTCGTCGCGCCGATTTTGCCGGATGACAGGATGTAAGGGAAGTCCCGGCGGCTAACTTTTTCTACGTTAGCCGTTGTCGCGAAAGCCTCAAGTTCCTGCTCGTTCAAGCCGATCTTGATTTTACCATCCATAATGCCAATCGTTGCTGGGACAGCGCCGTTGTCGCGGATGATTTGTTCGACTTTTTTAGCCATTTCAATGTTCTGCGGGTAAGGCATCCCGTGGGAAATAATCGTTGTCTCCAAGGCTACGATTGGCTTATTGTTCGCGAGAGCATCTTTCACTTCGTCGGTAAATGTCAGGTAGGATGTGTTCATAATAGGGATCAGTCTCCTTTAGTTATCGATTGTATAGTTTGTTGCAGTCGTTCTTTAGTTAGCTCACTGGCTACGGATTGATCAGTTTGAAGTGTAATATGTGCGGCAGCGAGACCATAGGAGCAGGCGTCCATATAGGTTTGTTGATGCATCACACCATAAGCGATACCAGCGACGAGAGCATCGCCTGCACCGGTTACTTCCACGACGTTGGTAGGAATAGGAGGGAAAAGCTGCTCGCCTTCCTCGCCAACATACATCACACCCGCGCTGCCGAGTGTAATGAATACGTGTTTCACACCCCGTGCCCGAATAGCTTTAGCCAGCTTGTTGTAATCTTGATGTATTATTTCTATCGAGGCCTCAGCAAGCTGACAGGCTTCCTCAAGGTTAGGGAAAATGGCTGTAACACCATGAAGCTCCTTCGGGAGCTTTTTCGCTTTTTCGGAAGAGACAGGGTCGATGAATAACGTGATGCCTTCTTCTTTACAGCGCTTAATTAATTCTTGGAGCGTGTCCACAGGCAAATTCGTATCGGCAATGACGAGCTGTGAAGCGGCAATATGGGACCATTTGTCCATCAGAAGTTGGGGTGTGCATTTATCGTAAATTTCCATGTTGGCAAAAGCTAAAAACATCTCGCCGGTGGCATCGAGCAGCGCCGTGTAGGTCCCCGTGTTCTCGCCCTGAAGGACAATCGTTTGGCTGACGTCGACACCGCGCTTTCGTGTTTCTTCAAGCACCCATTGACCAGCTTTATCGTCTCCGACAACGGTTAAGAGTGCTGTCCTGCAGGATAAACCAGCAAGTGTATCCGCGATATTGCGCGCAACACCGCCGCAGGACTCGGTGACCGTGACAGGATTCGAGGAAGCTAGTCGAATGGCCTGCTTGCTGGCTGCTTTACTGTCGAGGTTCGCACCACCGATACACATGATGGTTTGCTCATCAGAGGTGACATAGGCGCGGCCTCGGATCGTACCTTTCTTGGTCAACGCAGCGATATAGCCGGCAACAGCAGATCGGGAAATGCCAATGGCACTGGCTATTTCAATTTGTGAAATAAATGGATTTTGACGTATGAGTGCTAAAATTTGCTGTTCACGATCCATGAAAAGCTCCTTTCAAACGAATAACTGCTTTTAGTTTAACGTAAATTAAAACAAATGTCCACAGTGCAAACAAATGTCCGTAAATAATTTGGCGAAACAGAAAAAAGCCTTCCCCTTAACCGGGAATAAGGCTTCTTTAACACATTTCACACTAAGAAGTCCGGGATCGATTGCCGAGTCCGAGCAGTCCGATTAAACCAAGCAGTCCTAGGTAGTTCCACCAAGGCGAAGCTTTGTCTTTTGCTCCACTTACTGCCTGGGTATGGACCTTCAAAGCCTTCATCGACGTTGGCGGCGTAAGTCCATATGCAGCCGAATGACTACTCATACTGCCCATTGTTCGCAAATTGCCATCCGCGCCAGGCATGCCGAAAGGATTCGTGTCAAAAAAAGTCGGTGCGCCTTGCTTGGCGGCTTCCCTGCTATCGACTTGCGAAATCATTTGCTGGCTAGGGGAATGCATACGATAGTGATGTGCTCCAAGGAGAGCCGAGATTGACAAAAAAGAAATCATACCCAGCTTTATAAATCTGGAAACCATGATCCATACCTCCAAGACTTGTTGAATTGGTTCTGTAGGTGCTCTGTAAGTACAGGTATGGATATATTCCCCTAAGTACAAGAACTTATGCTTTTTTCTTTGAAAATAAGAAAAAACCGCTGTTCCCAATCTGGGAAACAACGGTTTCAATGGTATTACTTCGTGACTGTCACTTGTACGGTCGTTCTCATGTTGGAATACGTGACCGTAATTCTGGCAGACCCTTTACCGGTTGCTCGGATGATACCATCCTTCACATCAGCAATCATGATGTTCGACGATGTCCATAGGGCAGGTTTGGTTACATCTTCTTCGGACCCATCTGTGTAGGTAGCCAACGCCTCAATCTGAGCCGTTTTGCCTTCTTGCAGCTCGATTTTGACAACATCAGTTTTCAAATATTTCAGTGAATCGATTTCCACGGGTATAGCGACCATTTTGCCGCCGAAGGACCCGGTAATCGTTGTTTTACCTGAACCAGTAGCTGTGAAAAGCCCATCTGTAACGGTTCCTAGCTTATAGGCCATGACTTTCCAGGTTGCCGTTGAGGTGACATCTTTGGTAGTGCCATCCGCTAAAGTAGCGGTTAATTTCACTTGTACTTGTTCGCCGCTTTTGGTGACGATGAAAGATTTATCAGCGACTAGTGTCTGAATCACACCGATTTCGACCGGAATGGAGACACTTTTGCCGCCATAAGTTGCCGTTATGGTTGCTTTGCCTCGGGAAACTGGTGTTACAACACCTTTGGATACTGTCGCGATGGTGGTGCTGCTTGATTTCCACTCAGCCTCATTGGTTACAGTACGGGCTGCGCCGCTAGCATCTGTAGCCGTCAGAACGATAGATCTTGTTTCATTCATGTCAAAAACGAGATTGGCGACATTCGCCGATAGATCACTGGCCATATCGACTTGGACAGTTATGGTCACTGTCTTGCTATCCAGCTGCGCGGTTAGGGTCGCTTCTCCTGAGGCTAAAGCTTTTACTTTACCTCCGTCAACAGTGGCTGCTTTGACATTGCTGCTTGTCCAGATGACATCTGCGGCTGCGTTGCTGTTTTTTGTATCATCGGTATAAATAGCTTCTGCTGTTAAAGTAACGGAATCGCCTTTTTTCATGACAAGCTTTTCTTGACTGACCGTCAAACTTTTTAGTACGCCAACCGAAACTTGAATGCTAGTTGTGCGTGTACCGTATTTCCCTGTAATCGTTGCTGTACCGGTAGAGATCCCTGTGATTTCACCGCTGCGAGCTTCGGCGATATCTTTGGAGCTGGTCGTCCATTCTGCTTTGGAGGTGACATCTAATTCTCTTCCGTCTTTAAAATAAGCAGTCAACGTAACCTTATCAGACCCGCCCTTTTGTAAATTAACGATTTTCTTAGTTGGTTTGATGATGGTAGGGATATCGACTTCGATTTTGGTTGTCGTTTTTTTACCGCCGTATTCCGCAGTTACTGTAGCTTCACCGGATTTATACGCGGTTACTTTTCCTTTGCTTACAAAAGCAATCGTATCCGTATCCACGCTCCAGACAGCGCTATCCGTGACGGGTCCGTTTGTGCCATCGGCATAAGTAGCAGTCAGAATAAGGGATTGCTCTTGACCTGCTTGTAAAGAGAGAAGGTCGGAACTTACAACTAAACGGCGAGGAACTTCAACGTCTACGTTAGCTGTGACCACTTTATCGCCATATTTGGCATAAATCGTTGCCTCACCGATGGATACGGCGGACAGCTTACCTTTGGTTACTTGTACGATATCTGCATCACTCGAAGCCCATTCGGCGCGATCTGTAAAATCAGCCGTTGTCCCGTCGGCATAAGTAGCTTCTAGTTTTAGGTTTTCTGTCGCATTTTTCTTCAATAAGATATTGGGTTTATCTAAGGAAAGTTTAACCGTGCTATCCACATCGACTTTAATCGTTGTTGACTTGGTACCGTACGTCGCAGTGAGGTTAGCTGTACCGACACCGTAACCGGTAACAGTACCTTTAATCGCATCAGCAACGTTCGCTTTATCCGTAGTCCATACCGCTTTGTCGGATACATCGTCGATGGTACCGTCTGGATAGGTAGCCATCAGTTTTATTTTCTCTGTTCCGTTTAACAATAAAGATACACTTGATTTCTGAGCATCAATACGTCTTACAACTTCTACATCGACTGGCAATGTGAGGGATTGATTCATGTATTTAATTGTAATCGTCGCACTGCCGGGATTCTGCCCCTTCACTAGACCATTCGTTACCGTCACAGTGGAGCTGGTATCAACGGTATAATCAGCCTTGCTCGTTACATCATCGGAAGTGCCGTCATCGTAAAAAGCTGTAATCTTAACTTGATCAGTCGCATTCAGGCGAAGAGCTAGAGACTGTTTATCTTTGGTTAACGATTTTACTTTTTTGCTAACATCGACGTTAACGATTACGGTTTTACCCATATAGGTGGCAGTAATCACGGCCTTGCCTTCTTTTTTGGCTGTTACCACACCCGCATAGACGGAGGCAACATCGGTCGAGCCTGAGTTCCAATCGGTTTTGACGGTCGCATTCTCCGTAGAGCCGCTTACAAAAATGGCGGTTGCCGTCAGATTGGCTGTATCTCCGACTTGCAAGGCAAGTTCGTTTTTATTCAGGACGAGTTTAGAAATCTCATCGGCTGCAAAGGCGGTTCCTGTCACTAAAGATTGCGCAGCTAGAATTAAAATTAATACCAAAGATAGCCACTTGCTTTGTCTGGACTTCATGCTCTGATTCCCTCCGATTATGTTCCTCAATGATTATGTATATGAAAATTATGGAACGTGCTTATTATCGGAATAAACGTCGGGTATTTGAATAGTAGTCACAAAATTTACCAGAATTCATTAGCGGATAATAATTTCAAGCTCCACATTTTCCAGTGATTTTTTGCTCCACATCCTTTCCATATTGATGATCATAAGAATTAAAGATGAGTATAAGTCCAATCTATGTAATTGGTAAAAATTACTTAAGCTTAGACGGAAGGCAGCAAACAAAGGTTGCAGCAAGTTGTTATTATTTATGGAGGCAGACGAAAGCTAGAAAGGGATGTCCCAAAAGTAAAGGGGGGTAGAAAACAAAAAAATGAGGTGGCAAGGTTCTTGCCTTCTCATTTTTTGTTTCTGTCGATTGCAAGGGTATGTCTCACACGACAAATTGACCAAAATGAACAATCTGGAGGTACAAACGATAAATAGCGGATCGACGTTCCCTCGTGTAAACTCATCTAATGTTAAGTGCGTTTCACGACTTTAAAATTTTCCTCAATGAGCAGCCAGTTTTGCGGAAATTTAAGACCAAGCTTCCAGTAACTAATCCCGCGTAAGCCAAGCTCTTTCAACAAGCGGAATTTCGCTTGAATGGAGCGTGCGTCCTCGAACCAGACGGTATGCTCCTTGCCAGCATCATCCCAGTAGTTGAAGTGCGGGGCTTGAGCCGTGTAATCGTATAAGATCTGGGCATTATACTTGCGGGCCAGATCAATAGCCGCTTGCGGAGAGACGGCCTTCGCAAAGGGGCCGCCGTGGACATAGGGCAGCGTCCAATCGTAGCCGTACAAGTTTTGGCCCATCATGACTTTGGAAGCGGGCATCTCGCTGATGGCATACTCTAGCACCTTGCGCACGGGACCGATGGGGGAGACGGCCATGGGGGGGCCGCCGCTGTAGCCCCACTCGTACGTCATGATGACGACGAAATCGGCGATCTGGCCATGCGCTTTATAATCATGCGCAGAGTACCAGGCGCCGACTTGAGCGGCGCTCGTTTTTGGCGCAAGGGCCGTAGACATCAAATAACCTTCTTGATGGATTTGTGCCGCCGCTTTACGAAGAAAGCGATTGTAGGCTTCGCGGTCATCAGGGAACAGATGCTCGATGTCGAAATGGATATCGCGGAATCCATATTGTTTGGCTGTGCGTTTAATGTTCTGAAGCAGATGATTCTGAACGGTTTCGTCCGTGAGGATGATATGTCCGAGCTCAGCGCTGAATTGATCATGTTCGAGATTGGTCACAACCATCATCATGGTAACGCCATTTTGCGAGGCAATCCCGCTAAGATCGTCCAACTGCGGCGCTTGGAGGGTGCCGTCTCGTTGAATACGGAAGCTGAATGGAGCTAAGTACGTCAGATGAGGGGCTGCTTCCTTGGCGGATTGAATGAGAACGGGTGATACGTCAGTCCCGCGTGGCTCTATATAGGCATTCACTTCTGCCTGTTTGCGTGGAGTTGGCGGAATATAGAGGCGAAAGCCAACAGGTAAGGATTGATACATGGTTAGTCCATTGACGGAGGCAAGGGTATGCAGGTCGATTCCTAGCTTTCTGGCAATCAAATAAAGCCCTTCACCGGGCTGTACCCAGTAGTACGAGCCAACAATCGGAATAACCAATGCCTGTCCGATGACCAGGGTTTGGCTGGGGGTCATCTCATTGGCTGTTGCGATCGTATCCACCGACACTCCGTACGTTTGGGCAATCCGATATAACGTCTGTCCCTTCTGGACAACGTGGATTTGCATAAGGATTCCTCCTTTTCTTCGTAAGCAAAGGCATGAATTCCGAGCCTACTTTTTTCTTTACCTTATTCGAAGGGAAGGGGATGGGTGTATGTCTACTGGAAAATGTCTACAAGAAAAAAGAAAGAACTCGATTGACATCCATGCCGTACTGCGGCAGGGAGAATCGAGTTCTAGAGGCTATAGACCTTGCTGCCTAAGGAGCTGAGCGGTCAGCGCAGGATGCGAGATAGGGAAGTGGTGCGCAGCCTCTATCTCCACCATGCGCTCGGAGCGAAAGCGCTCCGGCAGTTGGTACAGCCGATCCTGGGTTCCCCACAGGATCGATGTTTGGTGAAGCAGCCGCGCATTGGGCTGCAGTGTGAAGCTCTCTGCGCGCGTCAGCGCAGAGAGGGTCTCCGCAGTCGTCTTCCGCACACGCGGCGACTGCAGCTCGGCCAGGACATAAGTGACATACGCGGGCGGTATGTCACTTATGTCCGTGAAGCAGCTCTGCGCCAGCAGCTGCTTCCGCAAGCTGGCCGCGCGCAGCATGCGCAGCGCGGCTTCGTTGATTCGCGCGCTGCGGTATCTCCGCGCAGCGCTGTGCAGAGCAGGCTGCAGCAGATGCAGCCTGTGGATCTGTTCCGGTACGCGAGCGTAGGCGTGGGCGGCGAGCAGTCCGCCCAGCGAGTGCCCCACGAGCGTAACCGGGGCCTTGAAAGACCGAATCGCCTGGACAAGCGATTCGATATGCCCTTCTATCACATCCGCACCGTGGTGATAGGGCGAACGGCCGAAGCCTGGGAGATCGACCAGGCAGACGGCATGCTCAGGGAATTGCTCAGCCAGCGGGAGCAAGCAGTCAGCTCCGCTTAGAGTGCCATGAACGAACAAGATCGGAGCCTTCCCTTTGTCTGATCCCGCCCGTTCCAGCGTAGCTAAGGGCCCTCTTTTACCCCGCATATATCCTTCTGCTTGAGGGTTGGAATGAACGAGACGGAAGTCGAGATCCGAGATGATGTGCGGCATTATCGAGGCGTTTACCGCGTGGTCCAATCCGTACTTTTGCTGCATGTCTTGTGCGGCTGTTAGGGGATAGGCCTGATTGACATCCACGATGAAATCGAGGGATTCCTTAGGAATTCCGATTTTCCGTCCAAGCGGGCTCCCCAGAACCTTCGACAACAATTTAGGTGAGATGGCTCCCCATGGTTTACTGACACGAAGTTCCTTGGTTATGCCCGACACGAGCTCCGTTATCGAGGGACTTTGCTTCTTTTCATCCAACAAGTAGTAGGTTTGACTAACAGGATTTGATTCCTTCGCCAGAGCGCTAATGAATTCAGCGGCGTGATTGACATGAAAGAAGGGCAACCAATGGGAGTTACCACCGGGTGTGATACTCATCAACTTTCGCGCTGTGGCACGTACGAGAATACCGAGCCCGCCGGTTTGGGGGGTATCCCCGTGCTCTGAGCTGCCAATCAGAACGCTTGGATGGACGACAGACAGAGGAATACTTAGCTGTTTCGCTCCTTGGCGAATGCGCAAATCAGCTAGAAATTTCATGGCCTCGTAAGGAGATTCCTGTTCTAAACTAGCGATGATAGGTGCTGGATTGTGGAAATTATCATCGGTAAAAGGACTTTTGAAGCCGACAATATGGATGAAGTGCTGCAAGCCTTTGCTCATTTGAATTTGCGAAGCCAAGTTTAGCATTTCCTCAGCGGCTTGCAGGAAAACCGCACGGGCCTCGGACTCCCCGATCCGAATATCCATCGGTCCACCCGCGTGAATGATCACATCTGCCGTCAGCACTGACGCCATGTCAGAAGCGCTTAATCCAAGGCCGGGCAAGCTTAAATCTCCTATCACCGGGAATATTCGCTCATTTCCCGCGCTAGTTTCCCTCTGACCATTACCAATGAACCTGTCCAGCTGTTTGCGGATTTGCTCCCATCGAGCTTTGGAACGAACGAGCACCGAAACGGTATAATCCTCACGGGATAGCTGCTCTAAAGTTTGTGTTCCTATGAACCCTGTACCGCCTGTGATGAAAATATGTGTCATCTAAATGGCCTGCCTCTCGTTATTGATTAGTACTAAATAGTACTAATCATGATTAAAAAAATTACTTTAGCAACAAGGCTAAAGTAGAAAGAGTTTGATTGAGCATGGCTGGATCTTGGCTAGCATGCTGCAGGAACAACCCGCCTTCAATCGTTGAGACGATCAATTGAGCCGTGGCTTTTGTCGGCAGGGTGGATGAAAACTCCTTGTTATGAACACCCTCGACGAGCAGTGCTTCCACCGTATGCATTTGGTCCCGGAAAAAAACGCTCACTTTCTCTCTAAGAGCGTCTGCATCTTGCGGCATCTGTGTGTACAGGGTGAGAAACGGGCATCCGCCTAAGGAAGTCCATTCTAGTCCTGTCAGCACTTGTAAGAGAGCAGAGAAACGCTCCTGCACACTTAATTCCGAACGTGAAACAGTCTTCTGAATCATATCGTTATAGGTGTGTATAAGTTGTTCGAGAATTGCGGCCAACAGGTCTTCTTTACTTTTGAAATAATAATAAATATTCGTTTTGGACACTTTGCTCACGGTAACGATTTCGTCCATGCTGGTTGCTAAGTAGCCTTTTGTCAAGAACAAGTCCGTTGCCACTTGAATCACTAGATCACGGTTGGTTAATTTCTTTTGCTTTTTCATAAATAGTACTATACAGTACTAAAAATCAGTTGTCAAATCCGACATGTATATCTTACATTCGAAAGAAGATAATAGCATTATTGGAAACTGATTCTTAAGGATGCTGCACATGAGAACGAAGCCACGCCGTCAAATTGCTTTTGTCGGATTATTAGGGATTACCCAATTGCATTTGCGCAATCCACTTATTATTGCATGGTGGTCCGCAGCCTTTCCGGGCTTTGGTCATTTACTGCTCTCCAAGTACTTTCGCGGCTTTACCCTCATTGGATGGGAAATGTTGATTAATACTCAGATGCATTTGAACGAAGCGATCGTATACACCTTCACAGGTCAATTCGATCAGGCCAATGAGGTGCTGAATATTCGGTGGATGTCACTCTATGCGCCTGTTTATTTATTTGCGATCTACGACACTTATCGAACTTCCGTGGATTTGAATCATCAATTTATTTTAGCTAAAAGGGAGAATGCCCCGATTGATTGTTTTAAAATGTCCGGTATGGAAATTAATTACCTAGATAAGCGCTCGCCATGGCTAGCGATGATCTGGTCCCTGTTAATGCCGGGAATAGGCCAGCTTTACTCCCATCGGATTATCAATGCTTTTTTTATACTTGTAACCTGGATTTCGCTTTCCTATTTATCTCATTTGCTCCAAGGAATCCACTATTTACTCATGTGGGACTTAACACAGTCGGCTCGTGTAGTTGAAATGCATTGGCTTATATTTTTACCTTCTGTGTATGGTTTTTCCGTCTACGATGCTTATATAAATACAGTAGAATATAACAAGCTGTTTGATCACGAGCAGATTAGTATGCTGCAAGAGAACTATCAGCATCCCCAATTTCCATTTCCTAAATCTTCGCTTCGAAAATGAGGGTTCCACCATGCATGTAATAGCATCATTTGAACATTCGATCTATTTGGAGCTGGCGATTACTGCTCTTGAAGAGGCGGGTATTCCAAAGGAGCACATTTATGCTGTTTCTTTGCAAGGGAGACCCAACAAACCAAAGATGTTCGACACGATCCATCGCTCCGATGGCGTTAGTTTATTTGATGCTGGGACAGTCCTAGCAACAGCGCTCACGGTAATTGGCTCTACCTATGGCTTTATTTTAAAAGGAGGGGCCATTCTTTGGGGCCTTATTGGTGCAACTGTGGGCTTCACCATCGGGTTCTTCATTGATATTGCTCATAAAAAAAAGAAGAAAGCGAAAACAAATCTCCCATCCCGAAACAAAATAACGGAAGTTGTGGTGCTCGTCGCTTGCGATAGAGAAGAAACCAAGCAAATTCAGGATGTCTTCTGGGAGCATCATGCCTTTGGAGTAGCTATATGTGAATGAAGTAAAAAAGATAGACCCGTGCCGAGCTAACGCTCGAACGGGTTATTTTTGATTTGTTGGGGTAGGTGGTAAGGCATAAGCTGTGGATTTGCTGAGTTGAGTGAGAGTGTGGAGAGAATGAATAATTATTTGGTGAGTGACTATGCTTCCTTGGTTTGTTTGTTGGAGTGAGAATGTGTGTGTATGTGTATGTGTATTATGCAGCCAAGTTGTACAACGTACAACATTCCCCCCTGCCAAGCAAACGAATGCTTAAACATTTACGGCTAGAGCGTTGTAACGCGCTTAGCATATGCCAATGCATTTGGTACTATTGGTAAATAGTACTATCTGGAATGGAAAATTTCTCCTATACTAAGAAACAAGAGCAAGACATTAAAGCGTTGCGGCAGCAACCACAGGGGGCTTTTTGAGATGATGGATCATCGGAGACGGAATACGACAGCATTTACTTTTATGGCATGGGCATCTTTCATTGGGGCATTCCTGGCGATGTTCATCGGGATTTATACGTTGGAAGAATCACTGAGTGTTAAAGGTTATTTTGCCGTATGCGCGTTATTCCTCACGATGTCGGCTTTTGTTTTACAGAAGGTCATTCGTGATAATTTAGAGGATGGTTATGGTTCGCGCAAACGTAATACAGCAGCTTTTACTTTCTTGGCATGGAGCTCGTTCGCTCTAGCGCTTCTGGGTATGTTTATCGGGATTATTAACCTGGAGCAGCTGCTTTCTGTCAAAGGTTATTACGCGGTTACGGCCTTATTCCTGACGATGTCTTCCTTTGTTCTCCAGAAAACAGTACGTGACAACAACGATGATGAGCTCCTGCATCCAGTTGAAAATAAATTAGAAAATAAATTTGAAGAGCTGTAGTCACAGCACTTTCCCAAGAAGCTTAGTTCATCATCGATGAACTAAGCTTTTTTCAATTTCTTCCTATGTGACTAAAGGGGATAGCAGGAACGCGAATGATATTGCTATAATGTCGTCAAGGGATTGGTCAATACGAAGATATAGGGGTAAATCAGATGAGATCATGGAGTCGACTTATACTAAGCATTAACCGCAGCTTCAGGGTAAAACTGATTCTCAGCCTATCCGTCATCATTTTGCTGACTTTCGGCGTAACGGGCTATTTAACGTATCGTTATAATTTGTCGCTGTTTGAGGAAGAAATCAGTAAGCAGTTTTCGAGTACGAATGAAGAGGCATTGGCGAAGATGGACCTGAAAGTACAGGAGGTTGTACGGATCTCGCAAACGGTTGTATTTAATCCTGAAATCGAAAAGGTCATCACACGGATCAATTCGAGCGAAGATTCCGATCCATTTAATCTGTATTACAATAAAAAACAAATCGAAGAACAGATTTTCCAGATCAAATCGGATGCGCCCTACATTACTGGCATGTACTTATATGATCTCAAAGGGAATCCTTCTTATTTCAGTTATACGACCTCGGCCATTAATATCCCGAGCGAGAGCGTATTCAGCACAATCCGATCCAAAATCAACGACACTTACGGGGACCTCGTATGGATTAATATGCCATTGTCATCCTCCGTTGAACCAAGCGGGTTCAGAAACACAATCATTGTGGCCCGATGGATGAAAAATAGTGCTTTGAATACGTATGGTGTGCTCGTGATGGCTTTTGACGAGTCGTTCTTCTCAGGTTCTCTCAAAGAACTGACGAAGAATGGAGAGGGCGAAGTTTATTTGTTCAACAAAAATAATGAGCTGTTATTTAGCAATTCGCCGAAGAGCTCGGTTGATAAACAGGAACGGCTGAAAAATTTGAATCAAACGCAGGTCATGGATCATCATCTGTTCGTTCAAGGACAGTCGAAAGTGACTTCTTTCAAGCTGGTCAGCGGAACTTCGCTTACGGCTATCCAAAGCAAGAATCGAGATTTATTTCAGAAAATCGTCTACTCTGGCCTGATCAGCATCCTTCTCACCAGTGTGTTGATTGTACTCTCCACGGGCAATCTGCTGCGGCCGCTCAAGGATTTGCTGCAGGGTCTGCGCAAGGTAAGATCGGGCGATTTCGATACGCGCATCGAGATTCGAACCAAAGATGAGCTGGCTTATATCGGAGAGAGCTTCAACGCAATGGCCGAACAAGTCGGAAGGTTGATTAAGGAAGTGTATTTAACCCAGTTAAGTGAGAAGGAAGCGGAGCTTAAAGCGCTGCAGGCCCAACTGAATCCACATTTTCTGCATAATATGTTTAACGAAATTTATTGGAAGCTATATTTGCAAGACGAGATTGAAACGGCAGCTTTAATCGCGGCTATATCGGAGATGCTCAAGTATTCGTTGATGCCTGTGCGTACTCTAACCACTGTGCGGGAAGAATTTCAGCAGATCCGTAACTATTTAAAGGTACAGAAAGAACTGTTTGAAACGGACTTGGAGACGATCATTCAAGCGGATGATGACGTTCTGAATGGCCAAGTTATGAGGTCGCTGCTCCAGCCATTGGTAGAAAATGTGTTTATGCATGCCTTTCGCAACAAAGTGTCGCATAAGGTATTGTTAATTAAAGCAAGCAGTCGCGATGGCTTTCTGGAGATTGAAGTAACGGATAATGGTTGCGGTATGGACGAGGTGGCTATTTCGCAAATATTGGGCTTTGATGGATCATCTTTGCCGCAGCGTTCAGATGGGCGAGAAAGTCTCGGGGTTCGCAGTGTTGTAAGGAGGATCGAGCTGGTATATGGTACGCCTTATCGTTTGGAGATTAATAGCGTGATTGAAAGCGGTACCACTATGCGCCTTGTTTTGCCTTTTGTAAACCATGTTGAGACAGGAGGTTCAGTAGCATGAGAATCGGGAGAGTATTGATTGTGGAAGATCAGCCGAATTTTCGAAAAGGGCTGATGAAGATGTTAGAGAGCAGAGAATTGGGTTGGGAAGTGGTTGGCGAAGCTAGCAACGGGCAGGATGCCTTAGTGCTGCTGGATGAGCTTAAACCTGATTTGGTGTTGACCGATATCCGAATGCCCATCATGGACGGGATCGAATTCGTAGGGCATTTGCGACAGAGCCATCCCGACATGCTTGTCATCATTTTGACGGGATACAAAAATTTCGAGTATGCACAAGCGGCTGTTCGACATGGTGCGCTGGATATTCTGATCAAACCATGCACGGAACAGGATGTACGTCAAGTGATGAATAAGGCATCCGAGCGATTCTATACGAAATATGCGCAACAGCAAAAACAGCAAGCGCAGCTGCGGCTCCAGCAAGATCAGGAACTTCGAGCGGCTTTACTGGACTTACCTTATGAGAAGAGCGTAGCAGCAAGGCTAACGGACGGTCTGGCTGGTAAAGAGCTGTGGCTTCTGCAAATGAACAGTGAGGATTTGGCAAATAAAGCGTATGGGAAAAGCGATACGAGTCTGCTGCAGTTTGCGTTCTCCAATATCGTCCTAGAGCTGCTGAATGGAGCGGGGCTGGAGGCGCAGCTTCTATTGGTGGAGCATGACAGTTTTGTACTTGTTTCGGCACAACATGGTTTTGAGGAGAGCTTGCAAGAAGCCATTCAAAGTGCTTCCTTCGAGTATTTGAAATTTCGCTTGCATATCATTTCCATGGGGATTGGCCCTTCTGCTAATGCGTTAGCGGATTTGTATAACTTGACCAAAGGGATTGTCTACGAACCTGTTAACAGCCTTCCTGAGAGTGGAAGCGAAGCAGGATCCGGGATCACATTATCGCTGAACCAGGCAAGGGTTAGAGAGATGGAAGTTCAACTGATGTCCGCCATTCTGGTCGGTCAGGAGGACAGTCTTCAGGTTCTTTTGGATCGGGTGCTGGCAGAGTTGGCTCTTTCATCGCCAGAGGAAATGCGAATAGGAGCGTTATCTCTCTCCATTGCTTTGCTTGGAACGATACAGAAGCAATTTGATCCAGGCGATAACCATGCGCTAGCCAGGATTCCTAACGAGATGCCGCAGACGCATTGGACCTCTGAAGAAGTCCTTCAATGGGCGGCCGAGCAAGTGAAGAGCTTCCAGCAGCAATTTAACAACTGGCAAGCGGCCAGAAGTGACAATCTGATTGAGAGAGCCGTCAAGTACATTGAGGAGCACTACAATGAAGAATGCCGCTTGACCGATGTGGCCTCGCATATTCATTTAAATCCGAGCTATTTCAGCGTTGTATTTAAGAAAGCAACAGGGGAAAGCTTTACGCGCTTCGTCACCCGTTTCCGTATGGATAAGGCGGCTTTGCTGCTCCGAAATACCGATATGAAAATATTCGAGATCGCTTCCGCCATCGGGTTTGATGAGCCGAATTATTTTACGAATGTCTTCAAACAGCAGTTCCAGATGTCACCCAAGGAATATAGGAATGGCAAAGCGACACTATAAGGTTAAGAGTTTTAGGAGGATACTTTGCCGCTCCCATTTCTTCGTCCATGAGTTTTTTTGTAAAAGGCATTGCGGTTGAAAACAATATGTTGTACTATCGGATTAAGCGCTTAACCTTGTGAGATTAAGCGCTTAACCTTTATCGTGAAAGGAAGATGGTCATGAGTACGATTCGACTAACGATGGCACAAGCGCTGCTGCGTTTTCTGGACCAACAGTACGTGTCTGTGGATGGACAAGAGACCAAGTTTGTACGTGGTGTCATGGGGATTTTCGGTCATGGCAATGTGACAGGACTTGGAGAAGCCTTGGAACGGAGCGCAGGCGACCTTACTTATATACAAGGCAAGAATGAACAAGGGATGGTCCATGCCGCGGCGGCTTACGCCAAACAGCAAAACCGTCGGCAAATCTATGCCTGCACGACATCGATTGGACCCGGTGCTCTGAATATGGTGACCGCCGCGGCAACAGCGACAGTCAACCGGATTCCGGTGCTGCTGCTGCCAGGAGACAATTTTGCCTCAAGACAGCCGGATCCAGTGCTTCAACAACTTGAGGTAGTGGGTGATTATACCGTGTCGGCTACCGATCCTTTCAAATCAGTCAGTAAATATTGGGACCGGATTGTTCGCCCAGAGCAGTTGATGAGCGCGGCTATTCAGGCGATGCGAGTCTTGACTGACCCTGCAGAAACAGGAGCAGTTACCTTAGCGTTACCCCAAGATGTTCAGGCAGAGGCGTACGATTATCCGGAAGCCTTTTTCGATAAGAAAGTCCACTATCTAGATAGACGTCCACCAGCAAGAGAAGCAGTGAATCGCGCTGTGGCCTGCATGGCAGGCAAACAGCGTCCGTTGATTATTGCAGGTGGCGGAGTCCTTTATGCCGATGCGACGAAAGAGTTAATGGCATTTGCAGCTGCTTTTGGGATTCCTGTAGCAGAAACGCAAGCAGGTAAAAGCTCGTTGCCTTGGAACCACCCGCTGAATGTTGGCGCTATCGGTGTTACGGGCGCGCTCGCAGCGAATGTGCTGGCGAAGCAAGCAGACCTGATTATCGGCGTAGGGACGCGGTATTCTGATTTTACAACAGCATCTAAATCGGCTTTTGCAAATCCGAAGGTGCAGTTTATTAATATAAATGTCAGTGGGTTTGATTCCTCGAAATTGAGCGGGATCGGCATTACGGCTGATGCGAAGGAAGCGTTAAGTGCACTGAAAGATGCTTTGACGGCGCAGCGTTATGTTAGCGGTTACGAGAACGGTTACATAGGTTCTTTGAAGGCGGAGTGGGATGGCGAGGTTGACCGTTTGTACAATGCGGAATGCGAAGAAGGCTTTGCCCAAACTCGTGCGCTTGGGGTCATTAATCAAACGATTGATCCTTCAGCTGTTATTGTTTGCGCAGCGGGGAGCTTGCCGGGGGATTTACACCGCTTATGGCGTTCATCGGAGCCTAAAACCTATCATATGGAGTATGGTTTCTCTTGCATGGGTTATGAAGTTAGCGGTGCTTTCGGGGCAGCGTTGGCTGAGCCGAATCGCGAGGTCTATGCCGTGGTTGGTGATGGAAGTTATTTGATGCTTCACTCTGAGATGGTTACAAGCCTTCAAGAGGGCCGGAAATTCACTGTACTGCTGTTCGATAATCATGGCTTCCAATGCATCCATAATCTGCAAAGGGGTCACGGCAGCGACGGTTTCGGGAATGAGTTTCGATATCGTGAAGCCGCTACGGGCAAGTTGACAGGCGGATATATGCCGATCGATTTCGCAGAGCATGCTCGCAGTTTAGGCGCGAAGGCGTACAAAGCAAATACACCTGAAGAACTAAAGGAAGCGCTGCTTAAAGCGAAGGAAGAAACCGTCACAACGCTGATCGAAATTCCTGTTGTTCCGGGAACCAACACACAGGGTTATGAATCCTGGTGGCAAGTAGGTGTACCAGAGGTTTCCGAGAGCGAGAAAGTGGTTGCAGCGCACGAAGAGATGAAGAAAAACATCCAAGCGGCGAGACCCATTTAACGATAAGGGGAGGGAACAGATCTATGAAAGACCTGCCATTTAAGCTAGGTATTCATCCCATTAATTGGGTGGGAGAAGACGTCAAAGAACATGGCGCGGATACCACATATGAACAAATTTTAGATGATATTCAAGCGTTGGGGCTGAAAGGTACCGAGATGGGCCGCAAATATCCGACCGATATTGCGGTGTTGAAGCAGGAACTGGATAAGCGGGGGATAGGCCTCGTGTCACAGTGGAAATCCGTGCTATTCTCTGATCCTGCTTACAGGGACGAGGAATTGAAAGCCTACAGGAAGCATGCCGAGTTTCTCAAAGAAATGGGCAGTACGGTCATCAGTACAGCGGAAGTTGGGGGCTCGCTCCACTTCGACCCGCGCCGCTCCCCGAACGAGAAGGAAGTTCTTCGTCTGGATGAAGCCGGCTGGCAAAGCTTAGCCGAAGGACTGAACCTTGCGGGAGCCATCGCGCAGGAGTACGGCCTGAAGCTGACGTATCACCACCATGGCGGAACGGTTGTTGAAAGTCCGGAGGAAATCGATAAGCTGATGGAACTCACGGATCCTTCTCTGGTGCACCTGCTTTTTGATACCGGTCATGCCTATTATGGCGGGGCGGACCCGCTCACTGTGCTGCGCAAGCATGAGAAGCGGATTGCTTATATTCACTTGAAGGATATCCGGCAAGCCGTGTTAGATGAAGCGCGCGCCGAACAGGTGGACTTCGTGACTTGTATCCGCAAAGGGGTGTTTACCGTTCCCGGTGATGGCTGTATCGACTTTGCGCCTATTTTTGAGGAGCTGCTGACACAAGGATATGCAGGGTGGGCGATGTTGGAGGGCGAGCAGGATCCGGCTGCACACAACCCTTATGAATACGCGAAGCAAGCACTCCACTATATAGAATCCCTTATTCCACCAGAAAGAAGGTAACGATCCTATGACCTATGTTTCCTTTCCGCAGTCGAAGCCGCTGGATTTTGTAGCCATTGGCAGACTATGCATAGATTTGAATGCGAATGAAATTAATCGTCCCATGGAAGAGACCATGACTTTTACCAAATATGTCGGGGGTTCACCCGCTAACATTACGATTGGCATGGCCAGATTGGGCATGAAAACGGCCTTTATTGGCAAAATCGCCAACGATCAAATGGGACGTTTCATCACTGATTATTTAGAGCGGAACAACATCGAAACCACGAATGTCGTGACAGATCATACCGGCGCGGTTACTGGACTAGCTTTTACAGAAATCAAAAGCCCAACAGAATGCAGCATCCTTATGTATCGTGACAATGTGGCTGACCTGCTGCTAACACCGGCCGAAGTGCAAGAATCACTGATTGCTGAAGCGAAGGTATTGCTGATCTCTGGTACAGCCCTTGCGCAAAGCCCGTCCCGCGAAGCTGTCTTTCAGGCGCTGGAATACGCGAAGAAGCATGGGGCTGTCATCATTTTTGATCTGGATTACCGCCCATACACATGGACGACTCCGGAAGAAACGGCTGTCTACTACAATCTGGCTGCCGAGAAATGTGACATCATTCTGGGTACCCGTGAAGAATTCGATATGATGGAACGTTTTGAGAACAACCCTGAGAAAAATGACCGTATCACGGCTGCGAAATGGTTCGATTACTCGGCCAAGATTGTCATTATCAAACATGGCAAAGAAGGTTCAATCGCTTATACGCCTGATGGTGTTGGTCATCGTGCCAAGAGCTTCCCGGCTAAGGTGATCAAAACTTTTGGTGCCGGCGATTCTTATGCGGCTGGCTTTATTTATGGCATCATGCAAGGTTGGACAATTGAGAAAAGTATGGAATACGGCAGTGCCGCAGCTTGTATCGTGATTTCGAGTCACAGCTGCTCGGATGCGATGCCGACGACGGATCAAGTAAATGACTATATCGAGCGCTGCAACCGCGGTGAAATTACAGCATCTTAATGAATTCGAACTACTAAAGGAGAGTCCACATATGACAACAACTTTGAAAAACTGGATCGGCGGCGAATGGATCGCTTCAACATCCACACAAACAGAACCGGTTTATAACCCTGCAACAGAAGAGATTCTTGCACATCTTCCAATTTCTACGAAAGATGATGTGGATCATGCGGTTCGTACGGCACAAGAAGCTTTCCAAACTTGGAGCCGCACACCTGTACCACGCAGGGCTCGCGTATTGTTCAAATACCAACAGCTGCTGGTTGAGCATTGGGATGAGCTGGCGCGGATCGTTACGCAAGAAAACGGCAAAAGCTACAATGAAGCTTACGGAGAAGTGCTTCGCGGCATCGAGTGCGTAGAATTCGCTGCTGGGGCTCCATCGTTAATGATGGGCAAACAGCTTCCGGATATCGCGTCCAATCTTGAATCTGGTATGTACCGTTATCCGATCGGTGTAATCGGTGGTATCACACCGTTCAACTTCCCCATGATGGTGCCTTGCTGGATGTTCCCACTTGCGATTGCCTGCGGTAATACTTTCGTGCTGAAGCCATCTGAGCGCACACCTCATCTTGCCAACCGCTTGGCTGAGCTGTTCCACGAAGCGGGGTTACCGGCTGGTGTGCTCAATATCGTTCATGGTGCGCATGACGTGGTCAACGGCCTGCTTGAACATAAAGAAGTTAAAGCTATTTCGTTCGTTGGCTCCCAGCCCGTTGCCGAATATGTTTACAAAACAGCTTCTGCCCATGGCAAACGCGTTCAAGCTCTTGCAGGCGCTAAAAACCACTCGATCGTAATGCCAGATGCTGATTTGGATATTGCTGTGAAAGAAATCGTCAATGCAGCCTTCGGTTCTGCGGGCGAGCGTTGCATGGCTTGTTCCGTCGTGGTGGCCGTTGGAGAAGTGGGCGATACGCTTGTAAGCAAGCTGCTTGAAGCTGCTGATCGGATTACGATTGGTAATGGATTGGAAGAAGGCATTTTCTTAGGGCCTGTTATTCGCGGTCAGCATAAAGAAAGAACGTTAAAATATATTGAAATCGGCGAAAACGAAGGAGCGCTTCTGGTCCGCGATGGACGTAAGGACGCTGCTTCTGAGGGGCAAGGATATTTCGTGGGACCTACGATCTTTGACCAAGTTGAGTGCGGGATGAAAATTTGGGAAGACGAGATTTTTGCACCTGTTCTCTCCATCGTTCGAGTGGCTACTCTTGAGGAAGCGATCGAGCTTTCCAATCGCTCCGATTTTGCCAACGGCGCATGTCTCTTTACGAAGGATGGCAGCAATGTACGCCAATTCCGTGAAAATATCGATGCCGGTATGCTCGGCGTGAACCTTGGTGTTCCTGCACCAATGGCTTTCTTCCCTTTCTCTGGCTGGAAAAAATCGTTCTATGGCGATTTACATGCGAATGGGACGGACGGCGTGGAGTTCTATACGCGTAAGAAAATGGTCACTGCTCGCTGGTAACAGCGGGTTCGGGGAGAGGTGAACTTCATGGTGTCAATGAAAGAGATGCTGCAGCAGGCTTTGGCAGGAAAATATGCGGTCGGGCAGTTTAATTTGAACAACCTAGAATTTACGCAAGCGATTCTACAGGCTGCTCAGCAAGAACAAGCGCCTGTCATTCTCGGCGTAAGTGAAGCTTATATCCCGTATATGGGCGGACTGAACTGTATTGTAGGCATGGTGAAATCGCTGATTGAGCATTATGGGATAACCGTCCCAGTAGCTCTTCATTTAGACCACGGAACCAGCTACGACCTATGTATCCGTGCGATTCATGCCGGATTTACCTCTGTCATGATTGATGCTTCTCATCATTCGCTTGAGCACAATATTGAGGTCACTCGTCAGGTGACACAAGCCGCGCATGTGCTGGGTGTATCGGTGGAGTCGGAACTGGGCCGGATTACCGGACGTGAGGATGACTTAGTCGTAGACGAAGCTGAAGGCATGTACGCTGTTGCCGAGGACTGCGTTCGTTTAGTAAGGGAGACGGGGATCGATTGCTTAGCTCCTGCCCTTGGGTCTGTTCACGGACCTTATCGAGGACAGCCAAAGCTCGGTTTCGATCGAATGGCTGAAATTAGAACACTGACAGGACTGCCGCTTGTGCTTCATGGCGGAAGCGGTCTGCCAGATGAAGAGATCCGTCAAGCAATCGCTTGCGGTACAGCCAAAATCAACGTGAATACGGATAATCAAATCGCTTGTACAGCCGCTATCCGTTCGTTCTTGAATGAGCATCCGGAGGCATACGATCCAAGAAACTATTTAGTGCCGGCACGGGAAGCGATCATCGCGTCCGTTAGAGCTAAAATTCAATTATTCGGTTCAACAGGCAAAGCGGGAGGAAACATAGGATGAAAAAAATTAAAATCGGCATTATTGGTGCCGGCCGAATTGGTAAAATCCACGCAGACAATTTGCTGCGTATACCTGGGGTTGAAATTATTGCGGTGAGTGATTTATTCGCCGGTCCTGAGTTAGAGGCATGGGCTGCTGCACGTCAGATTAAGACAGTTACCAAAGACAGCCATGAGCTTATTGATAACCCTGACATCGATGCCATCTTTATTTGCTCATCTACGGATACGCATGTCCCGCTCATTCAACTGGCGGCACTGGCGGGTAAACATATTTTCTGCGAGAAACCAATCAGCATGGATATCACGCAAACCGAAGCGGCTATTGCAGCGGTTAATCAGGCAGGTGTGAAGCTGCAAATCGGCTTCAATCGCAGATTTGACCACAACTTCAAGCGGGTTCGCGAGGTTGTTCAAGGAGGAACAATTGGCGATCCGCATATCGTGAAAATCACGTCCCGTGATCCGAATCCACCACACCCTGATTACATCAAGGTGTCGGGCGGTATTTTCATGGACATGATGATCCATGACTTCGACATGGCTCGCTATGTTGCGGGCAGCGAGGTTGAGGAAGTGTATGCGCAGGGCAATGTGCTCATTAACCCGGTTTTCGCCGAGCACGGCGATGTCGATACCGCAATCGTAACGCTGAAGTTCCAGAACGGTGCTCTTGGTGTCATCGATAACAGCCGTCAAGCGGTATACGGCTATGACCAACGGGTTGAGGTATTTGGCTCCAAAGGCAGTGTAGCGGTTGCCAACGATCACCCTAACACGGCTGTAATTAGTACGGCGGAAGCTATTGTTAGCGAAAAGCCGCTGCATTTCTTCCTGGAACGCTATCAGGCTGCCTATATGGAAGAAACACAAATTTTCATAGATTGCTTGTTGAATGATAAGCCTGTACCTGTGAGTGGCAACGACGGTATGCAGGCCGAGCGGATTGCCTTAGCCGCTAAGCTGTCCTCCCGTTTGGGCCGACCGGTGAAAGTGAGCGAGGCGTTAGATTTGCTTAAACAGACCTCGGTATCTCAGTAGGGGAGGGAGACGTTAACATGAACAGGTCCAAACTGATCGTAACGCCGGCCTCTTCGCCGAATGAGGAAGGCAGCCTTTTGACAGTGACTCCGGAGTCAGCAGGATGGAAGTATGTTGGTTTCGAAGTTATTCAGCTTGCGGAGGGGCAATCTGTAAGCCGCGAGACAGCCGGGCTGGAAGTTTGTCTGGTTTTGCTCACTGGTAAAGCCGATGTGGTTACCAAGCAAGCTGAGTGGAAAAATATTGGGCAGCGGATGAGCGTATTTGAGAAAATCCCGCCATATTCCGTCTATGTACCAAATGATGATCGCTACGAAGTCACCGCACTGACAGCGGTGGAGCTTGCTATTTGCTCCGCTCCTGGCGCTGGCAACCATCAGGCACGTCTGATTGCGCCTGATCAGGTGGGAGTAGAGACTCGTGGTTATGGCAATATAGAGCGCCAAATCCATAACATACTGCCGGAGCAGGAGCCAGCGGATAGCTTGCTCGTGGTTGAAGTCTTCACACCGAATGGGCACTGGTCGAGCTACCCGCCTCACAAGCATGATCGCGATGCGCTTCCGGACGAATCGTTTCTGGAAGAAACGTATTATTATCGCGTCGATCCGGGGCATGGCTTTGCGGTTCAACGTGTGTACACGGACGACAGGTCGCTCGATGAGACGCTGATTGTTAAGAATGGCGAAACCGTGCTCGTTCCGCGCGGCTATCACCCTGTTTCGGCGCCTCCTGGCTATGATGTGTATTATCTGAATGTTATGGCGGGACCAACGCGAACATGGAAGTTTCATAATGATCCGGAGCACGCCTGGATTATGACGAAGCCCCGCGAAGCGTAAGCCGGTTTGCAAGTTCCCGTCAGCCCCTTCATAATGGAAGAAAAAAAGTATCCTTCAAGAAAAATGGGGTAGTAGGATGAAGGCAACCATCTATGATGTGGCAAGAGAGGCCGGTGTGTCCATTGCGGCGGTCTCGCAGGTCATGAACGGCAAAGGAAAAATAAGCGAAGAACGACGCGGTGAAATCATAAAAATTATGGAGCGGCTCAATTACCAGCCTAGCGTTATCGCGTCAGCGCTAACTGGTAAAAAGACCTATACATTAGGTCTGCTTGTGCCCGATATTTCCAATCCCTTTTTTGCGGAAATTGCTCGAGCTGTAGAGGACCAAGGCCATCATATGGGCTATAGCCTGGTCATTTGCAGCAGCGATAATAAAGATGAACGGGTGGAGCGATATCTGAATTTGCTCCAGCAAAAAAGCGTGGATGCCATGATCATTGGTACGGGGATGGACAATAAAGATATGCTGACTCCATTGATGGAGAGAGCGATCCCCATAGCTATGATTGCGAGGGAAATGCCTGATCTCGACGTTCATACGGTCGTCGTGGATGACTTTGTCGGAGGGGCGTTGTCTGCAACGCATCTACTCGATTTGGGTCATCGCCGTATGGCCATTCTGGCTGAGCATTCGAAAGTAAGCAGCAGCCGGGAGAGGGTGCGCGGCTTCAAGAGCAAGCTGGAAGAAGCAGGGGTTCAGCTGCCGGAAAACAGTGTACGCAACTGCCACTACGTTGTAGCGGATGGGAAGCGTGAAGCGCTTGAACTGTTGGATCAATCGAACCCTGATCGGCCGACCGCGCTGTTTTGTTGTAACGATTTGCTGGCTATTGGCGCGCTTCAGGCGGCCAAACAGCTTGGCCTACGCGTGCCAGAGGAGCTGTCCGTGATCGGTTTCGATAACACGATTCTGGCTTCAGTCACAGACCCGCCGCTTACAACTGTCGCTCAGCCGATTGAGCCGATGGGGAAAATGGTCGTGGATTTGCTAATCCAGGAATTGAAGAAAGAAGCGAAAGCCAAGCAGCGTGTTGTGATGCCTCCAGAGCTGATTGTTAGGCAATCAACTGCGGCTCCAACGGTTTGTGATTAATATAATGTAGCTTATTAGGCTGCTTCCCTTTGTGGGGGGCGGCTTTTTTTGTTGGGTTAGGGGAGAGGGAGCCTTTGTCGCTGACCACCATGCCGAAAGCAGTTGTGATTCAAAGCACCCCAAAAAAACTAAAGATTTTAATTTTTTTGGGGTTGACATCAAAAGGTTGATCGGATATATTAATTACATACCAACCGAATGTATGAAAGGAAAAGGCGAATGGCAAGAAATAAATATCCGGAAGAAACAATCAACCAAATCCTAACCGTGGCTCTTAACCTGTTCATTCAAAAAGGATACGAGCAGACCTCCGTTCAGGATATCATCAATGAGCTGGGCGGGCTGACAAAAGGAGCTATTTACCATCACTTCAAGTCGAAGGAAGAGATCTTACAGGCCGTCATCGGGCATATGTTCAAAGGCGTTGATGAGATGCTGTCCGGCGTCCGGGACGACAATGGGCTGAACGGCCTGGAGAAGCTCCGCAAGATTTCCCGCGTCTCTCTCGACAATCCCGCCCAAAACGAAATGGCATCGGCGGCGCCGAACCTCTTACGCAATCCGAAGATTCTGGCGGCACAGATCGAGAACATCTTCGAAAAAGCCATACCCGTCTATATCCTGCCCATCATCGAACAGGGTGTGCGAGACGGCTCAATCCGAACCGACTATCCAAGAGAGCTTAGCGAAGTGTTGCTGATTCTCACCAACCTGTGGCTAAACCCGGCGGTTATCCAAGCATCGCCCGAGGCGATGCTCCGCAAGGTAAGGTTTTTCCATGAAATATTGAAAGGCCTGGGGCTTGAGCTGTTCGATGAGCAGATGTTTCAACGATACGAGGAACTGTTTCGTTTGTCAGCTAGAGAAGTCAGCATAGATAACTAAACTGCCGAAAGGCAGCTTATTTTTAGAACTATTCATACCATCGGTTGGTATGAATAGTTGATCCAAGTTCAAAACGTGTGTTAGAAAACTTATTCTAAGGAGATGTGAATGTTATGAATCAAAAATTGACAATGAACTCCCAATCGATGGAACGGCAAGTAGTGACAAACTTTAGCGCAAGCAACCTGACGAAAAGCGATTTTGCAGGCGTTACAGCCCATAAAGGACAGTTTAAAGGCAGCGCGCTGCACGGTTCCGACTTTTCTGGCGCAGATTTGACCGGCAGTACGTTCAAAAGCAGCGATGTACGCGAAGCCAATTTTGACGGAGCGAATCTGACGAACTGCAACCTGTCCGCGCTTGACCTGACAAATGCAAGCTTCAATAAGACGATCCTTGTACAAACCAATATCAGCAAGTCTAAGCTTGACGGAGTCAAATTCAAAGGAGTAAGAGTGACCGACGTCACGCTAACGATGACCGATCTTAGAAATACGAGTTTTGAAGGTTGTTTATTTGATGGGGTTGACTTCAATAACTCCGATCTAAGCGGGAAGCGTTTCGACGGACAGACGTTTATCGGCGTCAAGTTTGAGAAGGCTGCATTAACCGACGTTTCGTTCAAGGGCGCTACATTAAAAAATGTTTCTTTCCAGTCAGGGTTTATTTTGAGTAAAAAGTACTATCGTATGATCAAAACCATCTGCTTTGACGGCGCAACGATGGATAAACTGACCTTTGCTCTGCTCAAAGGCATGGATGCCGATTTGTCAAAAGTTACAGTCATTTAAGTGAGCTTGTCGAGCATAAGAATTGTTTGAGTGTTTCAGATCCTTCTACAGTGAAAGAACAAAAGCGGATTCTTTAATAGAACCGCGGTTAATAAAAGAAAGGTGGAGAAAACATGCTGGCTTTGTTTAAAAATCGCGCCGTAGCATCGATCTTGAGCTCCAATGTACTGCTCCAGCTCGGCATTTGGGTCCGAAATTTTGCCATCCTGCTTTACGTAACCGAAATCACCAATAACGACCCGCTGTACGTATCTCTCATCTCGATAGTCGAATTCGCTCCGATCTTCCTCTTTTCGATCATTGGAGGTACGTTCGCGGACAGATGGCGTCCCAAGCGGACGATGGTCATTTCAGATTTGCTTTCAGCGTTATCCGTCGGTGCCGTGCTGTTGGCGTTCATATGGGGAGACTGGAAGGCGATTTTTTTGGCAACGCTCGTCTCGTCCATCTTGTCGCAGTTTTCGCAGCCGTCGGCCATGAAGCTGTTCAAGCAGCATGTTTCCGAAGAGCAGCTTCAAAGTGTTATGGCGATGTTCCAATCGCTTGTGGCGATCTTTATGGTGCTCGGTCCGATCATCGGAACGTTCGTCTATCAACGTTTCGGCATTGAAATTTCGATCGGAGTCATGGGTACGATGTTTCTGCTGTCTGCATTGGTGCTTACTTTTCTTCCTAAGGACAAAGAAAAAGAAGCATCGTCCGGCAGTAAGCATTTCATGCGCGAGTTGGCGGACGGTTTCCGGTACGTTTGGGCTAGCAAAGTGCTCAAGGCATTGATCGGCACCTTTATCATGGCCGGTCTGGCTTTTGGCTTGACACAGCCGCTAAACATCTTTGTCGCCATCGAAAATTTAGGAAAGTCGAAAGAGTTTCTGCAGTGGATGCTCATGGCGAACGGAGCGGCGATGCTCGTCGGCGGCGGAGTGGTCATGGTGATCGCCAAGAAGGTTTCCCCGCAAAAGCTGCTGGCGATCGGAATGTTCGGCAGCATGATCACTACGATCGGAATCGGATTGTCGGAAAACGTGATTGTTACAATGGCGCTTATGGTTTTGGGCGGCTTCTTATACCCCTGCATTCAAACCGGTATCAATACGCTCTTTTTGCAGAATACGGAAGAAGCGTTTGTCGGACGCGTAAACGGTGTAATGCTGCCGATGTTTATGGGCTTTATGGTCATCGGTTTATCGCTGTCGGGAATCTTGATGAAAGGGATCTCGCTTCCCGGCGTATTCACGGCAAGCGGAATATTGTTCTTGGTCGGTTCGCTGTTTCTCGTGCCTTTATTTAAACTCGGCCGGAAGGAAACGAAGACCGTAAGAGAAGCTCCAATCAAAGGAGGTTTGTGAAGAGGAAAACGCCACCGGGAGAGAATTGATACTTTAAAACAATAGGACTGATAAAAAAGTAAAGTGAGGGATACGAAATGGAAAAGATGATGGGACAAAGAAACAGAGGCTTCTCCGAAATAGGACTACGCAAAATGAGCGACGTGCTGTCACGGCATGTCGAGTCCGGGAAGATTCCTGGGCTCGTCGCCCTGGTCAGCCGGAACGGTGAGACGCATGCCCTTGCGCTAGGTACAATGCGCCCAGAAGGTGGCGCGCCAATGCGCCGGGATACGATCTTCCGGATGGCGTCCACTTCCAAGATGGTTGGGGCAGCGGCGGTAATGGTCCTGCTCGACGATTGTAAGATTCATCTGGATGACCCTGTAGACACATGGCTGCCCGAACTCGCCAACCGGCAAGTGTTGAAACGGGCCGACGGACCGCTGGATGAAACTGTACCGGCGCGTCGTCCGGTCACCGTACGGGATCTGTTGTCCTCCACATTCGGGCTCGGCGTAGATCTGACTTTGATGGGCTCCCCAGTCCAAAACGCGATCTTCGAGAATGGACTATTCGACATGCCAGGGATGGAGTTGCCTGACCCCGACGAGTGGATGCGCCGCCTTGGCACAATCCCGCTGAGCTACCAGCCCGGAGAACGGTGGCAATACCACGTCAGCAATGAAGTGCTCGGCGTGCTCGTTGCTAGGGTCACAGGTCAGACGTTCGAGACGTTCCTGCGTGAACGCATCCTCGATCCACTGGGGATGAAGGACACTGGCTTCTACGTGCCCGAGAGTAAGATTGACCGGTTGCCGCCAGCCTTCAACCCCGATCCGCAGACCGGAGAGTTCAACGTATGGGACGAAGCTGTAGGCGGACGTTACAGCAAGCCTCCAGTGTTCCAAGCAGGCGGCGGGGGGCTGCTCTCAACAGTCGATGATTATCACGCGTTCTTACAGATGCTATTGAACCAAGGGATGCATGGTACCGAACGGATCCTGTCCCGGCCCGCTGTCAAGCTGATGACCACCAACTGCCTCACACCCGAGCAACAAGTTTTCCGAGATGACCTGGCCAAAAATAACGTCCACTTGTCGCACGGCCAAGGGATACAAGGCGGCTGGGGCTTCGGGATGGCGGTGCGCACTTACCTCGGCGACTACGCGTCCATCGGCCAGTTCGGCTGGGACGGCGGAACCGGCACCTCGGCGTACGCCGACCCGGACAAACAGCTTACCGGAATCCTGCTCACCCAGGTTGGGATGTCCACTCCGGATGCGATGCGGGTTATCCAAGACTTCTGGACCACGGTCTACCAGTCAATCGAAGACTAACACCGATGGTTCTTTACTAACGGGGAAATTTAATAAAACAGTAGCAGTTCAGGACTTTATTTTCTCGTCTTTGGCTGCTACTTTTCTTATTTATGGGCATGGGGTACCGCCACGGGAAGTGGCAAGCTTACCCCTATTTGGCATGCGTGGTGGATTTTCTCGCCTATTGTTGCACGAAATACAACATTACACGGATAAGCAAGCTGATGTTCAAACCCACGCACCCAAGGAAGGTAGATGTAGCCTTTCTGTATTACCAGGCAATCGGATATATCTACTTGGCTGCCACTTCCGTGCAATAACCGCCGTTCCAGCAGACAGAGTCACAGATATCATCGCTCAGTTCCCAAACAAACTTCTGATCCTTTATTAAAAAAATATATTTAAATTAGATATACTATATTGTAATATATATTTAAAAAGATATATCATTATGGATGTGGCACTTATAAAATGACTAAGGGAGTGGGCACAACGATGACGAGTGTTTTTTCGTTAGACAGCACTACGGTCCAGAGAATCGAAGATAAAATGCGATTCAAACGGGCAGTGGCGAAAGCCAGGGAGAAAGAGCTTTTCGACATTTTTGAGAAGCCGATGAAGGAAGAAGAATTGTGGGCTCTTAAATTTTTATATGTGTACATGCCGCTGAACGATTTGGCGGATTATGAGGGATGTCTCTTTCTAAGCCATGTGCGAACTACGCTTGAAATTCGTGAAGATGTGGAATGGGGAAGACGTGTACCCGATCACGAGTTTCTTCATTTTGTGCTTCCATATCGAGTCAACAATGAAAACATCGAGGATAGCCGGGGATGGTTCTTCGGACAATTAGTTGATCGGGTCAAGAACCTTTCGATGGAACAGGCTATTTTGGAAATCAATCACTGGTGCCATGAGAAAGCGACTTATGTCGGGTGCGATCCGCGAACGGTTTCCCCGCTGACGATGGTCCGCAATACGCTGGGAAGGTGCGGAGAACAGTCGACTCTATTGGTGGCGGCACTAAGGAGTTTGTGTATTCCTGCTCGTCAGTGTTATACACCGCGATGGGCGCATTGCGATTCGAATCATGCTTGGGTGGAGGCGTGGGCCGACGGGAAATGGCATTTTCTTGGTGCGTGCGAGCCGGAGCCTCGGCTGAATGAGGGGTGGTTTCGAGGGCCGGCTAAGCGGGCGATGCTCGTCAACACTCGCGTTGCAGCCAACTATCCAGGTCCGGAGGAGCTTACTTTAGCACATCCTTGGTACTCTGAAATCAATTTGTTGAGACCTTACGCCCCAAGTAAAAAGATTACGATCAGGGTCAGGGACGAGAAGGGAAACCCGGTGCCCGGTGCTACTGTCATTTTCCAAGTGTACAACTTTGCTGATTTCTCTCCTATTGCTACCATACCGTCAGACGAGCGAGGGGAAGCTTTCTTAACCGCAGGCTTTGGTGATTTGTTGATTCATTCGGTCTCAGGTCATCTTTGGGGGATGAAAAAAATTAGTGTGCAGGATGCCGATGTGTTCGTGATTCAATTGTCCGATAATCTGCCGCAGGATGGGATCAGTGTTTTCGACATGGTCCCCCCGCAGGAGCTGCCGGATGCAGCGGAAGACGCTATCACCGATGCCGAAAAACAAGAGAACAACCGTCGTATTCAGGAGGGCGCGAGCATCAGGAAAAAATATGAAGCTTCCTTCGTAGATGCCCTTCAGGCAGATGAATTGGCGAAAAAGTTGTCTTTACCCGCGAGCAGGGTCAGGGACATATTGGAGAAGGCGCGTGGTAATAGTCACGAAATCGCTGCTTTTTTGCAAGAATATACGCCGAAATACGGCGAATGGACTTTGAAACTGCTAGAGAGTTTGAACGTTAAAGATTTGACGGATACCTTAGGGTCAACGCTTGCCGATCATCTTGTCCAGTCCGCTGCTTATCATGATAAATGGGATGAAGAGACGTTTATGCGTTACATCCTTTGTCCAAGAGTTCATTTTGAGATGATAAGGCCTTATAGGAAATTTTTTCAGGAACAATTCACAGATTTGGAGCAACGAAGTTTTCGAGAGGATCCCGTCAAGTTGGTTGATTGGCTTTCGGAGCACTTTGAGATTGTGGAAGATCTGAATTATTATCAGGGAATGGCGACACCCATAGGGAGCTTCCGCTTGCAAAAAGGCGACCGTTTGAGTCGCGACATTCTTTTCGTAGCGCTGGCACGAAGCTTAGGGATCCCTTCGCGTCTTGAACCAAGTGAACGGAGTCCTCAATTTCTAGATGGTGAGACGTGGAAGGACGTTGTATTTAAGCAGCAGGGCGACCATAAACCGATGGACTTGTCAGATAACAAGGAAATAGGGAGCATCAAGTTCATGGCAAATGCTGCAGCCGATAATGATTTGGAATATTTCCGGAACTTTTCTTTGGCGCGCTTTGAAAATGGCCAGTACAAGACGCTTCAATTCACCGCTGGCAAAAAGGACTTCTATGAGGAGCCGCTTGTTGTGAAGTCCGGCAATTACCGGTTAACGACAGGTACGCGATTGCCGGATGGGACGGCTAGGGTCCAATTCGCGATGTTTACTGTTTTACCAGATAGAACTACGGAAGTTATGCCTGCTTTTACGAAGGAATCCGTTCAAGCACCTGTTTTGGGAGCGGTTAATTCCGAAATGTCTCTTTCTTTTTTCAATGGTAAAGGAGCTGCGCTAGGGGAATTAGCCGAAGGTCGCGGTCTACTCATGGCATGGATCGATCCGGATAGGGAACCTACGAAGCATTTGATCAGGGAGCTCCGAGAGCTTTCTAAGGAGTATGACGAATGGGGTGGCTCTATTTGTCTGGTTGTAGAGGATGATAAAGTGACTGCTGCGTTTCAGCCGAACGCTTACGAAGGCATGCCTGCTGAAACAGATTTTGCAAAAGACGTCTCCGGCAAAGGCCTGCAATCCGTATTGTCTGGTATTCAGACGGAGACGGAGCTTCAATCCAATCTTCCGCTTGTTTTTGTGGTGGACCGCGAGTGCCGCATCCGATATCTGTCTGCCGGTTATAAGCTGGGTATCGGTAAAGAGGCGCTGCAAGTTGTAAGGCAGTTGGATGAAGTGTCTGTTTGGGCCCAATAAGCACGCTTGATAATTTGGTATATTTAATTTACAATGTTGGTATAGATTTTTATATCAAATTGTCTAAGAGATGCCTGGACGACTGGAAGTGATGTGTTGGAATTGGATAGTAAACCGCTTTATATGAAGATTTTGAGCGATTTGAAAGAAAAGATTAGATCCGGGGAGTATGTGCCTGAGCAGCAGCTTCCGACCGAAGTAGAGCTTGCGATGTCGTACGGCGTCAGCCGGATTACATCCAAACGCGCCTTGATCGAGCTGGAGCGGGAAGGCATGATATATCGCAAACGCGGCAGCGGAAGCTACGTGAAATATCCGGAAGATGCCGTCGATACGGGTATCCCAAACACAGCGCACCCCATCATCGCTATGATATTGCCTTATATGGCTACAAGTGAGCTTGATTATATCAAGGGAGCCCACGATTATTTGGACTCTAAAGGCTATTATTTGAGCATACACAACAGCAATTGGAAAAAGGAAAAAGAAAAAGAGATACTTGCCAAGGTGCCGAAAAGCGGCCTGAGCGGAATCATCTTGTATCCAATTAGCACGATCAGCAACATCGATGTGATTAATGCACTCTATTGGAACGATTATCCGATTGTGACGATCGATCAATATTTCGATAGCTTGCCTATCAGCAGTGTCGTATCCGACAATTTTGAAGGCGGGTATTTAACTGCCAAAAGATTGATTGAACTTGGGCACGAACGAATCGCTTTTGTCTCCAGTGTAAGCATTGAATACCGCAGTTCTGTAAGAGACAGGTACCTCGGTTATTGCAAAGCGCTAAAAGACCATAAGATGCCGATCGATTCCGAGCTCGTGCTGACGGATTTCTATCGTGAGTTGAACGGGGCAAATGCGAAAGGATTTTACCAATCGTTGATTGCAAAATTGAGGCAGATGAAGGTTACTGCTCTTCAAGTTGAGCATGATCATCTTGCTGTCGATCTGCTCAAAAGCGCTTTGGAAATGGGAATTGGCGTTCCGGAGCAGCTATCCATAGCGGGCTTTGACGACCATGAAATAGCCAGGCATGTTGAAGTTCCCTTATCTTCGGTTGGCCAAGATTATTACTCGATTGGGCGCCAGGCGGCGGAAATCATCATTCGGAGGATAGAGAACGCGGATACCGAGCAATACAAAATTAAGACTCCGGTGCGATGGGTAGAACGCGAATCTACTGGGCCACGTCCGAATCCTTATACGACTGATCTGCCAGCCGTTCAACTATAAACAACGAACCTTCCCGGGTGTTAGGCATGCCTACGGGAAGGTTTTATATTTACACGAAAGAATTTTTGGGGCTTAGGTGAAGCTGCTTTGCATCAACCTATATTAACGTCCTCAATCAAGGATAGGGTAAGCCTTTTATTGTGCACAGGATAAATTGAGTATAACTAAAGTTATTTATTTTTACAAAAGATATATTAACTATTTACAAAGATAGGTCATTTCGCTATAATCTTATTAAAGAACGAGGTTAAAGATATATCTAATTGTGTCGATTCTTCTGAATAAGGTGAATGAAACATCCATACTATTTTAGTTGGCATACATAACTCGGGTGTTACACAATGGGATTCAACTTGTTCTTGTAAAGAGATTGTTTTGTAAGCGTTTTAATTTTTTCAAATCCAAAGGATAGTGAGGGGTTCGAATGAAAGCGTTTAAATTACTTGCAGTTCCAGTAGCTCTTACGATGGTCGCGGGTGTAGTTGGTTGTTCGCAAGGCACGGTTAACAAGACTTCGCCGACCCCACAGTCAACTGCACAAGCAGCAGCGACGCCGCAGCAAAGTGCGAAACCGGAAGAAAAGAAAGTTGATTTGAAAGGTCAAAGCATAAAAATTGGTGCCTGGTATGACGGAGCCGACCCAAGAACAGCGAAAGAGAAAGGCCCAGCCGAAGAAGCACAAATCAAATTAATTGAAGCTGCTGAGAAGAAATATAACTGTAAAATCGAGTTTGTTAAATTCGGGGATTACGACAAATACGTTGAGAATTTCACGACCACTTCGCTTTCTGGACAGCCGTTCGCGGATATCGTGCGACTGGAATTGTTCTGGTCGTTCCCGCAGCTTGTGAACAAGGGATTTGTTCAGCCTATCGATCAATGGATCAAGGTATCTGATCCGAAATATATCGATTGGATGAGAGCAGGCGGCAGCTACAAGGGCCAACAATACGGGTTGGTTGATTCCGCACCGTCCCCGTACGGTATCTTCTATAATAAAACGTTGGTGCAGAAGCTAGGTCTGGAAGATCCGTACGAACTGCAGCAAAAAGGCCAATGGACGTGGGAGAAGTTCCGCGAGTTCTCCAAGAAAGCGACGCAGGACACGAATGGTGACGGTAAAACGGACGTATGGGGCATCACAGGCGCTTATGGCAAAGTGAAAGCTTTCACGGAGCAATTGGTATATACGAATAAAGGATCTGTAGATAAAGATGCGAGCGGGGCCATCAAGTTCTCATTGAACAGTGAAAACGCCATGCAAGCGCTGCAATACGCATCTGATCTGTTCAACGTGGACAAATCAATCGAACAGCCGATTCCAGAAGATGCCAGCAAAGAGTTTGTAGCCGGCAAAGGCGTTATGTACGCGGGCTTCAGCTGGGAACTAGGTGGTTTGAAGGATAACATGAAGGGTCAAGAACTCGGTTATGTTTTCTTCCCGAAAGGTCCGAAAGCCGACAAATATGTGTCTTATACGCCATTCGGCAACATGTGGATGGTCTCCAAGTATTCGAAAAATGCGGAAGTTGCCCTGCATATTATGGACGAAATCAGCTTGAACGAAGAAGGCAGAAAGCTTTCCGAGCAATCTTGGCAGCAGTCCTACCCGAACAAAGAGTCCATGGATACACGTAAGCAAATGTCAAACAACATTAATTACATTTCTTACTATGGAATTCCTGATGGAGAAAAATTGTTCGAAGGCATTGTGAAAGACATCACAGAAGGTAAAGTATCTCCGGCAACGGCGGTAGACAAAGTGAAACCGCAATTCGAAGCCAAGATCAGTAAACTGCTCGAGGATAGCAAATAAACACGCATGATGCCATGCCCCTAATTCCATGCAAGCAGGGATTAGGGGCAAAGCTTAGAAAGGGGGAAAACCCATGCGCCGAGCATTCGCCAAAGTGTTCCTCATCTTCGTTTTGTTTTTTGCAACCGGGTTCGTACCGTATCAGTGGCTCGGCGGTGGCTCCCGCCAAATCGTTTCAGCGGAAGAGCGTTCAATAAGCAGCACAGCGCTGTCGGCTTTGGCAGATACCTATAAAAAAGGCAGCTATGCGGAATATTTGGCCAAGTATAAACAAGCGGCGCGCCCGAGCGCTGAAACCGTCATCCCAACTGAACAATTCAGCTCGGTTCAAGGCATGAAAGTTTCGGTTCTAGACAATTATCAAGGGGAATCCGGGAAGTCCATTCTGACTTCGGATACGGGGTCCATCGAATGGCAATTTACAGTCGAGCAAGAAGGTATGTACAACATTGGAATTCAATACTACACAGTAAGCGGTAAAGATTCGGATATAGAAAGAGAATTGCGGATTGACGGTTCGGTCCCTTTTGCAGAAGCGAAAAGCATAACGTTTCAACGAATATGGAAAAACGATAAAAATGAGTTCGAGCGTGATGAACAGGGCAACGATTTGGTGCCATCACAAGTGGAAGAGCCGATGTGGCAGGCATCGTCATTAAAGGATGCGACCGGATTTAATGAAGATCCGTATCTGTTTTATTTTTCAAAAGGCAAGCACTCCATCATGTTTACTTCGGTAAGAGAACCGCTCGTTATTCATTCATTGAGACTTACAAACTCGGCAACAACGCCTTCGTATGATACGTTGGCGAGCACATATACGCAAAAAGGTTACCAGCTTGCGAAAGATGTGATGCTGCAAGTTCAAGGCGAGCGCGCCTTATATAAATCTTCTCCAACACTATTGCCTTATAATGATCGTTCCAGCCCCGCTGTTGAGCCGTATCATGTATCTAAATTGCGGAACAATGCAATGGGTGGGTGGGCATGGCGGCTTCCTGGCCAATGGATTGAATGGGAAGTAGATGTGCCTGGCGACGGATTGTATCAACTCGCGGTGAAAAATCATCAAAACTATTTGCGCGGGATGGCTTCGCTTCGCACGATGTACATCGACGGCAAAATGCCCTTTCAGGAGCTTCAGCATGTCGGCTTTCCATTCAATAGCCAATGGCAGACGACGGTGATCGGCCAAGATGCTGAGCTTCCGTACTTGTTTTATTTCACGAAAGGCAAACACAAAGTTCGGCTCGAAGTGACATTGGGGGATTTGGCCCCGATACTGAGTGCGGTGGAAACGAGCATTTTGGACTTAAATGCGCTGTATCGTAAGATTATTAGCTTTACGGGGACGGTACCCGATTCGTTCCGGGATTATCAGCTTGAGCAAAGAATTCCCGAGATGGCTGGGGAGTTTCGGAAACAAAGCGACCTGCTCCACAAAATTACGAAGTTAATTCAAGGGCAGGATGGAAAGAACGACGAGCGTACCGCGATCTTGAATACGCTGGCTTACCAGCTCAGTGATATGGCCGACAGACCGGATACGGTGCCATCCCGGATTGATCAATTCAAAACGAATGTAGGGGGACTCGGGGCGTGGCTGCTTTCGGTGAATGAACAACCTCTGGCCGTTGATTACTTGACGCTGAGTTCGCCGCAAGCCAAGCTGCCGAATCCAGAAGCGACTGCGTGGCAGAAATTCAAAAGCAGCTCAGCAGCTTTCCTCGCTTCCTTCTTTGAAAATTACGATCAGATATCGAACACGAAGGATGGAGCTGATTCGGTTTCGGTATGGGTGACCTCAGCACGTGACCAAGCGCAGACCATCAAGAAATTGATTGACGAATCCTTTACACCAAAGACGGGAATAAAAATCAATTTGAAGTTGGTATCAGCAGACATTTTGCTGCCTTCTACGGTAGCAGGCAAAGGACCGGACGTAGCGCTGCAGGCTCCCAACGATTTGCCTGTCAATTATGCAAGCCGCAACGCGATGCAGGATCTATCGGTGTTTCCAGATTTCAACAGCGTGAAATCACGATTTAGCGAAAGCTCGATGGTTCCGTATGAGTTTTCTGGAAGTTATTATGCGCTGCCGGAAACGCAAACCTTCCCAGTCCTCTTCTATCGGAAAGATATTTTGGAAGATGAGCTGAAAATGAAGCCTCCGCAAACGTGGGAGGACGTATACGAGATGCTGCCTACCCTGCAGAAGCATAACTTGCAGTTCGGGCTTCCGCAAAAACCGCTCAACACCTTCGGTAACGATTTGGAAACCAGGGATATCATCACGCTTCCGCCGAATCCGGCCTTAGCCATGTTTTTATACCAGCATGATGGGCAGTTCTATAGTAAAGATGGAACCTCCAGCGGTCTTGACACGGAGACGGCCATCAAGGAATTTAAGCAGTGGACAGATCTTTACTTAAATTATAAAATTCCGATCACTGTGGATTTCGCCAACCGTTTCCGTACAGGGGAAATGCCTATTGGCATCGCTGATTACACGATGTACAACAAGCTGTCTGTGTTTGCCCCGGAAATTAAGGGATTGTGGGAATTTGCCCCCGTTCCAGCAACGAAAAAGCCAGACGGATCCCTTCGACGTGATGTTGGAAGCGGTGGATCAGGGGTCGTTATGTTCAAACGTACGAAAAATAAAGATGCAGCGTGGAAGTTTATGGAATGGTGGACGAGCAAAGAGACTCAAATTGCATTTGGACGTCAAATGGAAATCCGCATGGGATCTTCGGCCAGATACCCGACGGCCAACATGGAAGCTTTAGCCGCTCTGCCATGGCCTTCCAGAGATTTCGACAGATTGAAGGAGCAGATGAAGTGGGTGAAAGGGATACCCGAGGTTCCGGGTGGTTATTTAACGGGGCGCAACATCGATAACGCATTTCGCAGAGTCGTCGTACAAGGCGACGATCCACGCGAAACGATGGATTATTACGTCCGTTATATCAACGACGAAATTGCCTTAAAACGGAAAGAGTTCAATCTTCCCTACGAGAAATGAGGGGGCGCCATGAAACAACAGCCTGCAGTGAACCCTAGCATGCCACGTGATACTGGAAAATCTGTGATGAAAACGAACTCGACGTTCCGAGGTAAATTCGGCAGATTGGGCAGTGAATTCAAAAAGCATAAGCATGCTTATATTTTAATAGCGCCATATTTTCTTATTTTCCTTACATTTACGGTATTTCCCGTATTAATGTCCGTTTGTTTAAGCTTCACGAGCTTCAATATGCTTGAACCGCCCAAATGGGTAGGCTGGCAAAATTTCGCCAGATTGTTCGTACAGGATGACATCTTTTTGATCGCACTCAAAAATACGCTGCTGTTTGCCTTAATTACCGGGCCGATCAGCTACATGGCTTGCTTCCTGTTCGCTTGGCTGATTAACGAGCTGCGGCCAAAGGTTCGTGCTGTGCTCACGCTTATCCTGTATGCGCCTTCGATTTCAGGTAATACGTACCTGATCTGGCAAACCTTATTTGCCAGCGATTCTTACGGGTACGCCAATTCATTTTTGATCAAATGGGGAATGATCCTGGAGCCGATTCAGTGGCTGCAGGATCCGAGGTTCGTTCTCGCGATTTTAATCCTCGTACAGCTGTGGCTTAGTTTGGGAACATCCTTCCTAGCTTTTATCGCTGGTCTGCAAAATGTGGATCGCACGCTGTATGAAGCTGGTTCCATCGATGGTGTGCGCAACCGTTGGCAGGAGCTCTGGTTCATCACACTGCCGGCTATGCGGCCGCAGCTGCTGTTCGGCGCTGTGATTCAAATCACGCTTGCCTTCTCCGTGGCGGAAATATCGATCTACATGATCGGCTTCCCAAGCGTAGATTACGCAGCACATACGATTGTGACTCACTTGGTCGACTATGGTTCAATCCGTTTCGAGATGGGGTACGCCTCCGCGATCGCCACCGTCTTGTTTATCATCATGTTTGCAACAAACTTCTTGACGCGTAAGCTGCTGGGAAAAGTGGGTGAATGACCGGAATGAAGCTGACATTAAAGATGCCAAAGCGTTTGAACCGCTCATGGGCGGTTGATATACTACTGTTCCTGCTGCTTGGCTGCATAGCCTTCTTTATGGCACTGCCACTCGTTTTTACTATTAGCAACGCCTTTAAACCGATAGACGAAATCTTCGTATTTCCACCGAAGCTATTAGTGCGAAATCCTACGTTAAAAAACTTTACGGATTTGACAAACATTTTCTCCGATTCATGGGTGCCGTTCTCGCGCTATGTGTTCAATACGTTTTTGATTGCCATTGTCGGCACAGTGGGGCATGTCATCATCGCTTCCGCTGCTGCTTATCCGCTGGCCAAAATCAAGTTCCCAGGCAGAAACATCCTGTTCAACCTGGTCGTTATGTCGCTTATGTTTACGGCTTATGTTACGCAAGTACCAAACTACATGACCATTTCATGGCTTCATCTGATTAATACCTATTGGGCGATCATTTTGCCATCCTTCGGCATGACACTCGGATTGTATCTGATGAAACAATTTATGGAGCAAGTTCCGGACTCTCTTCTTGAAGCGGCGAAAATCGATGGTGCCTGCGAATATCGGATCTTTTGGCAGATTGTCATGCCGATCGTCAAGCCTGCATGGCTGACGCTGGTCATTTTTTCGCTGCAAAATTTGTGGACGTCTGGTTCTGTAACGAGCCATAAATATATTTATAGCGAGCAGTTGAAGACCGTTGATTATGTGTTCGGACAAATCGCTAGTGGGGGACTGGTACGGACGGGACCGGTGTCAGCCGTTACCCTGCTAATGATGGCCGTGCCGATTACCGTGTTTATCGTGACGCAAAGCAACATCATCCAAACCATGTCCACTTCTGGTCTGAAAGAGTAAACAGGGGGGAGCTACTTGAAAAGAATACTTATCATGATGTTCGCCGCTATGCTTTTCATCGGTATGGCCGCTCCTGTATATGCCGCACCTGACAACGATACGTACAATTACAATTTTTGGGGAAAGACCGTTCCGGCTCCTAGTCCTTATGAGCTGCAAAAGGTGATGTATGGAACAGACTGGCAGACAGGCAATCTGTCTTCACCTCAGGATCTATTCATCGGCAGTGATCGTCACATCTATCTTGCGGATACCGGAAATGATCGGATTGTCGTATTGGATGATCAGTTTCGGGCCGTTCAGGTGATTTCCGGGTTCGATAATAACGGAAAGAAGGAAACGTTCAACAAGCCGGAAGGCGTGTTCTATAACGGGGCCGACGGTCATCTTCTTATCGCTGATACGCAAAACAGAAGGCTGGTGGAATTGACCTCTCAGGGAGCGTTGGTTCGTGTGATGGGCGAGCCGAAGTCAACACTACTGCGCGAAGGATTTCAATACATGCCAACCAAGCTGGTTGTCGATAAGGCACAGCGGATCTATGTCATCAGTCGCGGCTCCTACGAAGGCATTATGGAATTTGATACCGATGGCGCATTCAACGGGTTTATTGGTACGAATCGCGTGAAGTTTAATCCCGTGGATTTGTTCTGGAAACGGATTTCGACCAAAGCGCAGCGCGAGCAAATGCAGCTATTCATTCCGCTGGAATTTAATAACTTGGACATGGATGAAGACGGTTTTATCTATACGACGACTTCAGAGGAAAAGTCGGATCACCCGATCAAACGGCTGAACCCGTCCGGTGTGGATATTTTAAGGGATAAAGGGTATTTCCCGCCTAAAGGGGATATCCATACACTGGACGTCGGAAGCGCGCCTGGGAGCTCTATTTTCATTGATATAGCCAAGGACGAAGGCGGCATGTACAGCGCAATGGATTTGAAAAGGGGCCGCATCTTCACCTACGACAAAGACGGCAATCTGTTATACGAATTCGGCGGACTGGGCAGCGAACAGGGGAAATTCCGCACACCTTCGGCGATCTCGATGCTCGGGGACAAGGTGCTGGTGCTCGATAAGGACAATAATCGTTTGTCTGTATTCCAGCCTACACGCTACGGAAGCCTGATACGCGAAGCAGTAACGTCGCTCTATAACGGGAAAACGGATGCTTCTACCGCTTCATGGCGGCAAGTGCTTCAAATGAACGGCAACTTTGAGGTGGCCTACATCGGGATTGGTAAATCGCTTATGAAAAATGGCGATAACCGTGGGGCGATGAATTATTTCAAGTTGGGAAATAACCGTGACTATTATTCCGAAGCTTTCAAACGATACCGGAAAGAAGTCGTGTTTGCACATTTCGGCACCATCGTCCTCGGTATCGCGCTTGTCTTCGGTCTTGGTTATACTACGGTCAAGATTGCCGGCCGAAGAATGCGTGGTAAGCATTACACGGAAATCGGCGTGTTGAAAAATCCTTTTTACACGATGGTCCATCCGTTTAACGGATTTTGGGAGATGAAGTACGAACAAAAAGGCAGGTTGAAGGTTGTGGCCCTCTGCTTGCTTCTCCTCGTGCTCTTCACCATTATGAAACGACAGTACAGCGGTTTTGTCGTTAATATGAACAATCCGCTCGAGCTGAACAGTCTTAATGAGCTGAAATTTATCGTTCTTCCTTTTCTGCTCTGGTGCATTGCGAATTGGTCTTTGACCACTTTGATGGATGGGGAAGGCAAGTTTAAAGAAATTGTCATGGCAACAGGCTATGCGCTGATGCCGCTCATTCTGATCTATCTCCCGCAGACGCTTTACAGCAATGTGATAACTGGAAGTGAAAGCACGTTTTATTATTTGCTCGATGCAATTGCATTCATCTGGTTCATCTGGTTGCTGTTTGTCGGCACTATGACGGTCCATCAATATTCAGCTTCCAAGACAGTGGTTACGATGATTCTGACGCTTGTTGTCATTGGTATCATCATCTTCCTTGGGGTATTGTTCTTCAGTATGCTGCAGCAAATGATCAATTTTATCACATCCATTTACCGCGAACTCTCATTTAGATTTTAGCGGTGCACGTTATAGTTAACTAGGCTTATGCTTACGAAGATAGTTTTCCTTCGGAAAACGCTAAGGAGGGATGAAGGTGTCCAGCAAGATAAAAATATCCCTTGGCATCCTGAGCGCCGGTTTGGTGGCCAGCAGTCTGATCATGATTTACTCGCAGGATCAATCTGTAAGCATGGCGGAAGCTCAATCCCAGGTCAAATCGGTTCTTCCAGATCAAGCAGGTAAAGGAAATCCCGTAACTGCCGCAAGCACGGTGGTTCGTGCTGCAAGTGGAATGGCTGCTGTATCGTCCAATACAGCCGAGGAGCAGAAAACTCTTCAAGCCATGGAGCTAGTGGTCCAGAACGAAACTCTCATGCTTTACGTCAAACGCGAGACAGCCGAGGTTGCAGTTAAGGACAAAAGAGACGGCTATATCTGGTTTTCCAATCCAGTGGATCGAGAGAAGGATCCCAAAGCTTCTCCTTTGTATAAATCAGAACTTTCTTCTCAACTGTTAGTTACGTATTACAACGAAAAAGGTCAGCTTAATACATTGAACAGCTATGACGATAGCGTAAAAAAGAAACAATTTAAAATCAGCAGCTTGGATAAGGGGATCAAAATCGTATACCAGCTGGGAAATATTCCGAAAGATTACGGCAATATTCCTAAGGTGATCAGTAAACAGCGGTTTGAGGAGCGTATTCTGGGGAAGCTGTCGGATAAGGACACCCGTGAGGATGTCGCTTTCAAATTCAAATTGGACGAACAGAAGCAAGTATATGAAGTCCGCAAGCTGCAGGACTTTGTGGCGGAGGAGCTGTCCAAGAAGCTAGAGGCAATCGGTTATACGAATGAAGAAGCCGCCAAGGACAATAAGGACAATGGGGCGGGAAGCAGCGTCCAAGAAGAAGGCCCGAGATTTACGGTTCCGCTGGAGTATACCTTGGACGGGGAGCATCTTGTTGTGAAGACAGCCGGCAAGGAGCTTCAATATACGAATGCTTATCCGATTGCCATGCTGCAGCTGCTCAAATATTTCGGGGCTGCTGGCGAGAAAAAGGACGGCTACATGCTCGTCCCTGACGGGTCTGGCGCCTTGATTCATCTGAATAACAACAAAAAGAGCGCGGAAGCCTACAATCTGCCAGTCTACGGTTCAGATGGCACCTTCGACGTCAAAGAAAAAGTTCAAACGAATGAGATCACAAGACTGCCACTCTTCGGCATCAAGCAGAACGATCACGCCATGCTTGGCATGATTGAAGGCGGAGACGCGCTGGCCAATATCACGGCAGACATCTCCGGCAGAAACGATTCCTACAACACAGTTGGCGGGAAGTTTAGAGTCATGGATATGGACTTCTACACATTAACATCAGGAACCAAAAAGAGCTCCGTACCGATGTTCGGGCAAAAGCCGTTTCAAGGAGATTATCAGATTCGATATGACTTTTTGTCAGGACCTGCATCCGACTATACGGCTATGGCAGGCAAGTATAGGGAGTATTTGGTGAATAAACACGGTCTGAAAAAGCTGGAGCCTGCTAAGGCAAGTCCTTTCCTGCTTGAGGTGGAGGGGGCGTTCCAGAAACAAGCGTCTTTTGTCGGTATTCCGTATCAATCAACAGAAGCGCTGACCACCTTTGATGAAACGCAGTCGATATTAACAACTTTGAAAGAAAAAGGAGTCAAGGATATCGGGCTCCGCTATGTCGGTTGGTTCAATGACGGGATTCGGCATACATCTCCATCGGACGTTAAAGTGGTCAGTGAGTTAGGTGGTAAGAAGGGGTTCAGCAAGCTGATCGATTATGCGTCAAAGGAAAACATTCGGTTATTTCCAGATGTAGCTTTTCTCGAAAAATATAAAGGAGCTTCAGACGCAGCTACCTTTTTAGACAGACAGAAGGCCAAAATCTATAAGTATGACCCTGTCATGTATGTCAAAGATTCATCGAAGTTTTCACATTATTTGTTATCGCCGTTTGCGCTGGCAAAAACAGTGGACGGATTTGTCTCCGACTACATGAAGCTTGGCCTTACAGGCTTATCTCTTAGGGATTTAGGCAATGAAGTGAACTCAGACTTTAACCCGGATCATTCGATTAACCGGCAGGAAGCGCTAAATATAGCCGCCAGCGGAACCGAGAAGTTGAAGCAACGAGCCAATGATCTCATGGTGAATGGCGGCAATGCCTACAGCCTGCCGTACGCCAATATAATTGTGAATGCTCCGACCAAAAGCAGTCACCTGAATCTGACCGACGAAGACGTACCCTTTTATCAAATCGCGCTTCATGGTTTTTATGACCTTGCCGGAGAGCCGTTTAATATGCAGAGCGTAACTCATCCACGTGTTTCCCTGTTGAAAGCGCTAGAGACTGGGTCAGATATTTATTACCAGTGGTACTACAGCGATTCGTCTGCGGTTAAGGATTCGGATTATAACGAGCTATATGCGCTGCATTACGGGGATTGGCTGGATCAAGCGGCTGGTTTCTACAAAGAGGCTGGCACTGTGCTGAATGAGGTTCGGTCCTATGTGATTACCGATCACCGTAAATTGGCTGAGGGTGTGGTTCAAACGACCTTCGAGAATGGGAAGAAGATTATTATCAATTACAACAATACTGCGGTACAGGTGAACAATAAACAGCTAGAGGCCATGAGCTACTGGGTAGGAGGTGAGTGATTTGCGGAAAAAAAGATTATCGTTGGAACAGACGAAAGCGTGGTACGGCGTTTTATTCGTATCTCCCCTCATCCTGGGGATGGTCATGCTTTTTCTGCTGCCGCTCATTCAGTCGTTCCGGTTCAGTTTAAGTACCATACAAATGGTAGAGGGCGGCTTTGCCGTACTGCCTACTGGATTTAGCAACTACGTCAGCTTATTTGCCTCTAATCCGGATTACCCCCGGTTATTGGCGGAAGGTGTCGTCAACATGGTTGTGAACGTGCCGATCATCATTATTTTCAGCTTGTTCGCAGCGGTGCTGTTGAATCAAAAGTTCAAAGGGCGCGCCCTCGCGCGCGCTATCTTCTTTTTGCCGGTTATTCTGGCGTCGAGCGCCCTCGCTAATCTGGATATCAGCAGCTTCGTAGGAGGTTCGGTTCTAAGTGGAAGCGGGAGCGGAGAAGGTTCTAATATGCTGCAAAGCTTCGAACTCAAAAAAATGCTGCTGGATTCGGGCATGGCTCCTATCGTTGTCAATTACATCACGGGTGCTGTCGATCGAATTTATGAAATTATCAGCTCTTCCGGTGTGCAAATTTTGATTTTCTTGGCTGGGCTTCAATCGATCTCCCCTTCCTTGTACGAGGCATCCAAAATCGAAGGAGCAACGGGATACGAGATTTTTTGGAAAGTGACGTTTCCGATGATGACCCCGCTTATTTTAACGAACCTTGTCTATTCCATTATTGATTCCTTCAGCAGGAATAAAATTAATACCCTCATTTCGCAGACGGCGTTCAAAACGTTCGATTTCGGTATAAGTGCGGCCATGTCTTGGGTGTACTTCCTTGTTGTGGCTATCATCCTTCTAATCTCCACTGCGCTTGTCTCAAGAAAAGTATTTTATTACGACTGATGGAGGGATAGGACTATGAAATCGCAGGCTGTACGTATGGACGGATGGATTAGCAGGCGCAATCCGTTAGAAAAGGCGAAAAATTGGACATGGCAGATCATACGCGCCGTCTTGGTGCTCGGCTTTTGTTATATTATTTTGTTTCCCATCTTTTTAAGACTTTCGGTGGCCTTTCGTGGCAGAATCGACATTTATGATCCAACTGTGCTGTGGATTCCCCGGCATTTTACACTCGAAAATTTGAAGATTGCGATCTCAGCAACCAACTATTTATCAGCTTTATGGAATACGTTTCTTATCTCGTCTACGACAACGCTAATTCAGCTTTGTTCTTGCGCGTTAGCGGGATACGCTTTTGCGAGATTGAAATTTAAAGGCAGCGGGCTGTTGTTTGGTCTGGTCATTTTCACCATTGTCGTACCGCCTCAAACGATCATGATTCCGCTCTATTTAACATACCGGTATTTTGATCTTTTCGGTTTAGTTGGGTTATTTTCAGGGAAGAGCAGTATCAATCTAATCGACACATTCTGGCCGTTTCTTATTTCTTCCGGCACAGCGATGGGGCTGAAGAACGGGCTTTACATTTATATTTTCCGTCAGTTTTTCCGGGGCATTCCCAAAGAAATCGAGGAAGCCGCCCTCGCGGACGGAGCGGGAATTTTTAAAACCTTTTACAGCATTATGCTGCCTAACGCTATTCCTGCTGTTGTCACTGTCGTTTTGTTCTCGTTTGTTTGGCAGTGGAATGACAGCTATTATGTATCCCTGTTTTTGAGTAAAGTGAAGGTGCTTTCCACACAGCTGACAGATATGGGACCAGCCCTCGGGAAAGAGCCGGATCCTGTGTACCAGTCTATGCTGCTCAACACGGGCGTACTGCTGATGATGGGACCTTTGATTGCGTTGTATTTGTTCGTTCAGCGTTATTTCGTGGAAAGCGTAGAGCGAACAGGCTTAGTCGGTTAATAAAAATAAAGATACGGATAGGCTGGAGGATAACATATGCCGAAAAATGGATGGCAGCTAAAAGGATTCCATATGCGCTTCGGATCGCATGAGGATGTTGGAAATTTAAAGCGAGTGATTGAGGAAGCTTTGGCGCCTATGGGTGTAAATGTTTTGATATTGGAATGCAACACCTCATTTCAATTCCAATCTCATCCGGAAGTATCGGGTGGCAGCTTAACGAAGGAAGATGCGAGGGAGCTGTCCGCCTTATGTAAGCGGCACAGCATTCGTTTGATCCCTTTGTTTGATTGTTTGGGGCACCAAGGGTGGGGCGGAGCGAGGAATTCGCTTCTGCGGGCGCATCCGGAGTTCGACGAAACCCCGCATGTGCCGACGGATGCGAAGTGGCCAGAGTTTTATTGCCCGAGCTGGTGTCCATCTCATCCGGACATTAATCCGCTCGTGTTCGATCTGATGGATGAGCTGATCGATGCTTTTGAAGCGGATGCGCTGCACGTCGGCATGGACGAAGTGTTCGCCATCGCGGACGATGGGTGCCCGCGATGTCGAGGGAAAAATAAGGCTGAATTGTTTGCAAAAGCGACGAACGATTACTACGAGCATTTGGTCCGCAATCGGAAGGTCCAGATGCTCATGTGGGCGGATCGGTTGATTGACGCGGGTGGCATGGGGTATTCAGAATGGGACGGCGACATTTACGGCATGTGGCCGGCTGTGGATCTTATTCCGAAGGATATTATATTGTGCGATTGGCACTACGATAAATTGAATGCTTATCCGTCCGTCGGGCATTTGCTGGGCAAAGGATTTGAGGTTTGGCCTAGCTGTTGGAAAACACCGGAAGCGTCACTTGATCTGCTCGAGCAGTCTATCCGTCAAGCAGAAGAGCGTGGAGTGATTGATCGCATGCCCGGCATGCTCGTGACCGGCTGGAATGCCAACGGCGCTACGCTGGTGACGGCGCTGCTGGGAGATGGGGATTTAGGCGAAGATACAGGCGATATCCGGGGCATTGCAGCCACGTTGAAGACGGTCATGGAGGCGCTCCGACTACGGACAGAGCATCTTGAAGCAAAGGGATGATATTACATAGAAATGGAGAAAACACCATGACACAGTCCAAAACCGTACATATCATTTCGCATACACATTGGGACAGGGAATGGTATTTGCCCTATGAAAAGCATCACGTATTGTTGATCAAGTTAATAGATACGCTGATTCAAACTCTTAAGCAAGATGATGGATACCGCAGCTTTCATTTGGACGGACAAACGATCATATTAGAGGATTATTTGCAGATACGGCCGGAAATGCAGGAGACACTAGAGCAATTGATTCGCGGAGGGCGCATCCACATCGGCCCGTGGTATGTCCTGCAGGATGAATTTCTAACGAGCAGCGAAGCGAATGTGCGTAATTTGTTAATTGGCCACCGTGATGCTAAAGCTTATGGCGTCATTTCGAAGTTGGGTTATTTCCCGGATTCCTTCGGCAACATGGGGCAGGCGCCGCAGCTGCTGCGGCAAGCAGACATTGAGAACGCCGTGTTCGGACGCGGTGTGAAGCCGACAGGTTTTAACAACGAGGTATCCGAAACTCAGGCATATGAATCGCCGTATTCAGAAATGTTTTGGGAAGCGCCTGACGGCTCCAAGGTGCTTGGTATTTTATTTGCCAATTGGTACAGCAACGGGAATGAGATCCCTGTGAATCCAGAAGCGGCAGCGAAGTATTGGGATCGAAAACTGGCGGAAGTATCCAAATATGCTTCTACGCCGCATTGGTTGTTCATGAATGGCTGTGATCATCAGCCTGTGCAGACCGATCTGACGGATGCCATCAGATCAGCTGAGAAGCAGTATCCGGACATTCGATTCATCCATTCCAATTTTGAAGATTATTTAAGTGAAGTGAACCGGACAATCCCGAGCGATCTATCCGTCATTCGCGGAGAGCTGAGAAGTCAGCATACGGATGGCTGGTCTACGCTCGTAAATACGGCATCTTCCCGCGTCTACATCAAGCAAAAAAATCAAGAAGGCCAAACACTCTTGGAAAAAGTGGCGGAGCCTTTGGCTGCCCTTGCTTTCCAAGCCGGATGCCCATACCCCCATCATCTGTTTACCTATGCCTGGAAAACGTTGATGCAGAACCATCCGCATGACAGTATTTGCGGGTGCAGTGTCGACGAAGTGCATGCCGAAATGCTGACGCGTTTTGAGAAAAGCAAACATGTGGCCGAATCTATCGCCGAGGATAGTCTGACTTGGTTGGCAGAACGGGTGGATACGTCTGTATTTTCCGGCTACGGCAAAGAGGCGGCGCCTTTTCTGGTAACGAATACGACAGGGTGGGAACGAAGTGGTACCGTAACCGTGCAGCTGGAATTAAACAGGGTCTACTTCCGTGATGGCAGGGATTTCCGGGATATGAGACAGGACGTGAAGCAGAAGAGCTTGGACGATGTTGTGTTGGTCGATGTGAAGGGTAACTCAATTCCTTGCGGATTAGAGGATATGGGCATTCACTTTGGGTATGATTTACCTGACGACAAGTTCAGGCAGCCTTATTTCGCGCGTGCTGTCCGTGTGACCTTCGAAGCGGCTAATGTACCTGCTTTGGGATACAAAACGTATGCTATTACCCGCGATGCCTCATTAAAGCAGCATCTTTCACCGGCTTCTCTAATCGTCGGTACACATGCGATGGAAAATGACTATTTAAGTGTCCAAGTCGCGGATGACGGCTCGTTTACGGTAACGGAGAAGCTTGGAGGAACGGTCTACAAAGGCTTGGGCGTTTACGAGAATACGGGAGATATCGGCAATGAGTATATGTACCGCCAAGCTTGTGGAGACACGGCTGTGACTACTCGAGGTATACCGGCATCCATTCGCATTCAGGAAGACACGCCTTACCGTTCTAGCATAGAGATCGTTCACGAGCTGGAAATACCGGCATCTGCCGAGGAATTGCTGGAATCAGAAAGGAAGGAACTGGTCTGGTTTACGCAGCGCAAGTCGGCGCGATCTGACGCAAAGATTGCTTTGAAAATCACGACCATCGTATCCTTGGATAAAAACGGAAAGCGCGTTGATATTGCGTCAACTTTTAATAATCACGCCAAAGATCACCGTTTGCGCATGCTGTTTCCTACGGGGTTGGAAGCAGAAAGCCATTTTGCTGATTCCATCTTCGAAGTGCCAGAGCGGAGCAATACGACCACAGCCGAATGGAAAAATCCGAGCAACTGTCATCACCAGCAAGCATTCGTAACTGTGGCGGGGGCGCGGCAGGGGCTAACTATCGCCAACCGTGGGTTGAACGAGTATGAAATCGTACGAGAAGACAGCGGCCAAACCATTGCGGTTACGCTGCTTCGAGCTGTTGGAGAATTAGGCGACTGGGGATACTTCCCAACTCCAGAAGCGCAGTGTATCGGCGAACACACCGTGCAGTTATCCGTTATCCCTTATGCGGTGCCTATCGAAACGAATGAAGAAGATCCGCGAGTTCATAGCTCCGATGCTATACAGGCTGCCCATCAATATCAAATTCCTTGGTCCGCAAAGCAAACCGAGGTTCATCACGGTGAACTGCCGCCGATTTACGCTTTTGGAGGCTGGGAAGGTGAAGCTATGGTCTTCTCCGCATTGAAAGTTTCCGAGGAGACAGGCGATCTGATTATGCGTTGGTATAACATCTCTGCACAAGAAAGAGATCTGCAGCTAGATCTCCCTGAGAAATTCTATCATGCTTATAAGAGCGATATTTTGGAACGCCGATTGGATCGTCTGCAGCAGGAGGGAGCGGAGCGTCTGTCCGTTTCCGTTCGTCCAGCAGAGATCGTGACGATTAGTTTTGAACGATAAAGTAAAAGAAAAAAGACTGTTTCAGAAGCGGATGCCAAGTCCGTATATGAAATAGTCTTTTTTTAATGGATAAGAATTTATATGTTTTAGGCTTTGGAGTAATCTATGCAGTACATTATGCGGATAAGGCAACTGAAGTAGCTTATTTGTCTTAATGACCCGGCTATGATTGCATAAGCAAGCTAGGCTTTCTTATTGTTGGCTAATACACCCTGGAAGTCTCGCTTATCAGCTAATAAGCATGCGCTGTGGTCTTATTTGACGAGATGCTCTGATATTAGAATGAATAAGCAAGGTAAGCTTGCTTATTCATTTCTAGCTAAACTGCTATTCGTAGAAGGCGTGGGTTGTGCAAGGCAGCTTGTAAGAGCGAATGCGAGTTGTACCGGAAGCAGGTCGATTTACTATATTTTCCCAGTGTTTTGTTTTCTGGTTTTTGGGAAAATGATTAAGCCCATTTGTTCCGAAATGGCGACGACACATACCCAATGAATTTATAGTTTTTCCTATAATTTTTTAAGGGTTTTTAGGATCAAAACTTTTATTATAGGTTTATAACATTGAAGTAAGGAGTGAAGCAGCCTTGAACGGAAATATCAATGAAGCTCCTAGACTCACTTTAACGACAAGCGAGCATAAAGCTTTGCAATTGAGACGAAGAAGAAAATTGAAACAAAACATTCCGCTTTTTATCATGCTTTTCCCTGTCATTGCTTACTACATTCTGTTCAAATATTGGCCGATGGGCGGACTTGTTATTGCTTTCAAAAATTACAATTTTGCTGATGGTATTTTACACAGTCCATGGGTTGGCCTGAAAAATTTTAAAGTTTTGTTTTCCAGTGCCAGTACGCTCCAAATTATATGGAACACCTTTTGGCTCAGCTTTTTGAATTTGGTGGTTGGCTTCCCTGTTCCCATCTTCCTGGCCATTCTGCTCAATGAGGTAAGGAAGACATGGTTTAAAAAATGGGTTCAAACGATCGTCTATCTGCCGCACTTTTTCTCTTGGGTCATTGTCGCAGGTCTCGTGTTGTCCTTATTTGCAACCGACTACGGCTCGATCAATAAGGTGCTCAAGCTATTCAATATTGAGCCTATAACTTTCCTTTACGAGTCGAAATCCTGGGTTGCCGTATTCGTTGCTTCGGGGGTTTGGAAGGAAATGGGGTTTAGCACAATTATTTATTTGGCCGCTCTGACGAACATCGATCCTGCCCTTTACGAGTCAGCAGGTATGGACGGCGCTTCGAAGTGGCGGCAAATTTGGCACATTACGATTCCAGGCATTCGTCACACGATCATCCTGCTGCTCATTTTGGCTATGGGTCAATTGATGGAGGTCGGCTTTGACCAGATTTATAACCTGCAGAACTCAGCGGTTGCTGACGTGTCGGAAGTCATAAGTACTTATATTTATAAAATAGGTTTGGGAAATGCGCAATTTAGCGTAACTACGGCGATGGGGCTGTTCGAATCCGTCATTGGCTGTACGCTCGTACTGGTAGCTAACAGGATCGCCCGTAAATTCGACCAAGCTTTATTCTGATAACGAGGAGGGGCGTCCGCATGAAAGCAACAAAAGGTGAAAAAGTTTTCTACGCAGTTAATTATGTTGTACTCGGGGCAATTGCTTTAACCTGTTTACTGCCATTTATTCATATCATAGCGCTATCAATGAGTGAGCGTTCGGCCGTAGATTCGGGACATGTCTTCTTCTGGCCAGTAGGCTTACAGTTTACGGCATATAAGGTTTTCTTTCTAACAAGCCCGGCTTTCTCTGCTTTTAGAAATAGCATTTTCATTACAATTATCGGTGTTGCACTTAGTATGGCGGGGACGGTATTAGCTGCCTATCCGTTGTCGAGAAGCTATTTGATAGGACGACGCAAATTTGTGCTTGCCATGGTGTTTACGATGTTGTTCTCAGGAGGGTTGATCCCTACTTATCTTGTCGTAAAGAACCTATCTTTAATCGATTCCTATTGGTCTCTGTGGCTCACCGGGTTTATCAGCACCTATAATATGCTGCTCATGAAAAGCTACTTTGAGAATATTCCGCATGAAGTGGAAGAAGCAGCGCGAATTGACGGATGCAGCGACGTATCGCTCCTCATTCGAATCGTATTGCCGCTATCGCTTCCGATGCTGGCTACTTTAGCCTTGTTCTATGGAATTAACTATTGGAATGCATTTATGAGCGTTCTGATGTACATCAATAATAGTGACATGCAGAATTTGACGGTCGTTGTCCAAGCGATGCTGCAAAAGAACGATATCTTGAATTCACCTTCCCTGGTATCAGAGGAACAGCAAATGGTTGCTACGGAAATGGTCAAATCTGTCGGCGTTGTCGTTATGGTTGTTCCGATGCTGATCGTTTATCCGTTTCTGCAAAAATATTTTGTCAAAGGCGTTATGCTCGGTTCTGTTAAGGGTTAAACCAAATGGGGTTCCACGTTTACCAAAACTTTTCAATATAAACAGGAGGGTTTGCGCATGAAAAGAAAGTTGTGGATGGGAATGACAATAGGGGTTGTAGCATTAGGAGCAACGCTTGTTGGTTGCAGCAGCGACAAGAAAGAAGGAGCGGCAGCCGGTACTACGTCTACGAATGCTCCTAAGGAGTCAGCAGCTGCCAAACGCGGAAATGTTACCGTTTCCATGTATGATCGGGGAGGGGTTCCTGCGTCAGAGGGGAACTACGAGGAAAATCGTTGGAGCAAATGGATCAATCAAAACGGTCCTGTGAATGTGAAATACATACCTGTCCTCCGAAGCGAGTCTACGAAAAAATTGAATGTTCTTTTTGCCTCCGGTTCTGCGCCTGATATTGTGAACGAGTACAACACGCCGTTTCGTAACAGCCTGTACGATCAAAAGCAGCTGCTTCCCATTGACGACATCTTAAAATACATGCCTGAGTACCAGAAGCTGCTGGACCAGTATCCTCAGTTGAAGAAAGCGGGGACGAAACCGGACGGCAAGCTGTATGAAGTCGGTAAAGTAAAAGAAGCAGTCATACAGCACATGTTATTGATTCGTACCGACTGGTTGAAAAAGCTGAATTTGAGCATGCCGACCACAACGGAAGAACTTATGAAAGTAGCCAAAGCATTTGCTGAGCAAGATCCTGACGGCAATGGCAAGAAAGATACGTACGGGATGAATATGAGCACGTATTCGGAACAAGCCATCAACGAGATTTTCGGTGAAAATTCGTCAAAAGATTTGATTGCCTGGGGAACTAAAGATGGAAAAGTAATCCCGCTGTGGGACAATCAGCTGGCCTCCCTGACGTTCAAGAAGAAGCTCTATGACGATGGCATTATCGATAAAGATTACATCAATGATAAAGACGGTGCAAAGGCAAAACAAGACTTCCTGAATGGTAAAATCGGCATTTACGTTAAATTTTCCGGCGGCATGTATGATCTTGTTATGAACGACTTTGCTACGTTGAAGAAAAATGTGGCAGGCGCGGAAATTGCTCCGTTAGGCTATCCGCAATCGCCGCTGGGGACATTTACCGGTGGTGTCGATAATCCTGTGCAAATGACGACTGTTGTGAGCGCCAAGGCGAAGGAGCCGGAAGCTGTCGGCCGCTATCTCGACTTCATGATGAAGCCGGAAACCGCTTTGAAGATTATTAACGGAGACGAAGGGACACATTGGAAGAAGAGCGCCAATGGCTGTCGTGAGACCATCGATCCAACGAAGTCGAAAAATGAAGTCGGCTATGCTTTAGACTACGAAATGTTCTACTCTTCAGGAACAGATAAGTGCAACTTTACGATAAACGGATTTAATACTGCAGTACCAGAACAGAAAGCCGGTTCGGACATGTATAAAGAACTTCAGAAAATTTATTTCGATTCGCAAAGACAATACCCTGGAATGACTCATGGGGAACATATGCCGGTCTATCCTGCTGATCTCCAAACTCTTAATACAACAATTCTTAAAGAACAAAACGATATTTTTGTTAAGGCCATCATCAGCGGTGCAAAATACAGCCCGGAACAAGCGATTAAAGACGCACAAGCGGCATGGGATAAAGCCGGCGGTAAGCAGCTTGAAGACTTTATGAACAAATGGTATGCGGAAAATAAAGATAAAGCGTTCCTTGCTAAGGATATTATGGCAATTGCGAGACAGCAAATGGAGCAAGTGAAGTAACTGATTTAAATGAGGGAGCTGGACATGGATATGCGAGTGCCTGCCCATGCAGACATCGCTAAGATGTCCAGCTTCATTCATTATTCGTCAGCTTAGAGTCGGTGATCGCATTATGGGGGGAACTAGGAATGAATAAGGTTAAGGTAGCTATCATTGGCTGTGGCGGTATTGCAACAGGTAAACATTTACCTAGCTTAAGTAAAATTGAGCAAGTAGAAATTATTGGTTTTTTTGATGTCAATCCTGCAAGTGCGCACCAAGCGGCTGAGAAGTTTGGTGCTCCCGGAGCGAAGGTATTTGAGAACTATTATGAGCTTCTTGCTGATTCTTCGATTGACGTCGTTCATATCTGTACCCCGAATGATACGCATGCAGAGATTTCGATCGCAGCTATGGAAGCAGGCAAACACGTCATGTGTGAAAAGCCGATGGCTAAAACCGCAGCTGATGCTCGGCGAATGGTTGAAGTTGCTAAGCGTACAGGTAAGAAGCTAACTATTGGCTACAACAACCGTTTCCGTGCGGACAGTCAGCATTTGAAAAAGGTAATCGAAGACGGCGATCTGGGCGAGATCTATTTTGCCAAGGCGCATGCAGTTCGCAGACGTGGGGTTCCCACTTGGGGTGTATTTCTGGATGAAGACAAACAAGGCGGAGGTCCGCTGATCGACATCGGTACACATGCGCTCGATTTAACGCTGTGGATGATGAATAACTACGAACCTAAGGTGGTGCTTGGCACCGCTTATCATAAGCTTTCCCGGAAAGAAAATGCCGCTAATTCCTGGGGTCCTTGGGATCCTGAGAAATTCAAGGTGGAAGACTCCGCCTTTGCGATGATCGTGATGAAAAATGGCGCGACTGTGATGGTAGAGGCGAGTTGGGCCTTAAATACATTGGATACGAAGGAAGCGAAATGTACGCTTTGCGGTACGGAAGGCGGAGCCGATATGCAAGATGGCCTGCGCATTAACGGTGAAAACCATAGTCGTTTGTACGTCAACCAGCTTCAGTTCGAAGCCAAAGGCGCAGACTTCTACGAAGGCAAAAAAGAGAGTATGCAGGATAAAGAAATCCGTTTGTGGATTGACGCTGTGATGAACGATAAAGATCCTGTTGTAACGCCAGAACAATCGTGTGTGGTTTCTGAAATTCTTGAAGCCATTTACGAATCCAATAGAACGGGAAAAGCGGTTTATTTTGACTAAAATAACCTGAAAAGAGGCCATTCTTTCATGATTAGAGTAGCGATGTTGAGCTTTTGGCATGTGCATGCGAAGGATTATGCACGCCTGGCCGCCGAGCACCCGGGTACCGAAATCGTAGCTGTTTGGGATGAAGATCCCGAACGAGGACGACAAAAGGCAGAGGAGCATGGCGTTAGCTTTTATGAGGATCTGCATGTGCTTTTGGCCAATCCGGATATCGATGCCGTCATTGTGGATACGCCGACGAATCGGCACCGGGATGTCATCATCGCAGCAGCCAAAGCGGGAAAGCATATCTTCACTGAGAAAGTTATAGCTACCACAACGAAGGAATGTAATGAGATATTGGCTGCGGTTGAGACTGCTGGGGTCAAGCTAACGGTTTCTCTCCCCCGGCTATATACCTGGTTCACACAAGCTGCACATAACTTCATTCGGGGTGGTCAGCTTGGCACTGTAACGACGGTTCGTATACGGCTTGCTCATAACGGCGCTTTGCGAACAGAGAAAAATCCGAATGGTTCACTCCCCTCTCATTTCTTCAATTTAGAGGAGTGCGGGGGAGGGGCATTGATGGACCTTGGCTGCCATCCGATGTACTTGACACGCCTCTTCCTGGGTTTACCGGAAAGTGTCAGTGCAAGCTTCGGTTATATCACGGAGCGAGAGGTAGAGGATAGTGCGGTAGCAACATTGCGTTATTCGAATGGGGCTATAGGCATTGTTGAAGCGGGATTCGTGAATAACTACTCACAATTTGATATTGAGGTGCAGGGAACGGAAGGCAGCCTTATGTATACGAGAACGGATGACAAACTGTTAGTACGAGGCCATAAGCTCGAAGGTGATGCAGCAAAAGGGTGGCAACCATTCACGGACCTGCCAGCGAATCTCCCTTCTCCCTTTGAACAATGGGTGGCACATATTCAAAATGGAACAACGGCTTCTGAAAATATACAAATAGCCCTTGATTTGACCCGTTTAATGGAAGCTTCGACTTTATCGGCACGCTCAGGTGCTGTATGTAGGCTGAGTGACCTGGCGGAATAAAGAAACTTTCCCTGAGGAAAGGCCAGATCATTCCCTGCAAAGAAATAAGGGTAATCTGGCTTTTCTTCATTTGAAGGAAATGATAACAACAAAGTTCTAAGGAGGAACAGACATGCTGGATAAAGGCGAATACTCATTTTCTACTTGCTGGAATATTAAGAAGCATACGATTGGAAGGAACATGATTGAGGAGATCAAGGAGCTCGGCTTTCGCAATGTTGAACTGAATTATAACGTGACAGAAGAGATGATGAAGACGATTGAGCCGATGATCGAGAAAGGGGAAATTGGCGTATCCAGTGTCCACAATGTGTTTCCTTTTATCAATGATAAGGATTACGATACGGACTCCGTTATGCTCGGTTTCGATGATGAGGTGAAGCGCAAGCGATCCGTGGAACTGTTGATCCGGTCTATGGAATATGCAAACCGCTACGGAGCGAAGGCCGTTGTCGTACATCCAGGTGAAGTGCCTTTTGAATATAACATTGATTCGGATTTGAAAAAGCTGTACAGGGATCACGGGAAGGATTCACCGGAATATCAAAAGCTTTGGAAGGACATGTCCGAAAGACGGGAGCGGTTGAGCCCGCTCTACACCAAGCGGATTCAAGACAGTTTGGAGGAAGTAAGCGAGCATGCAGCCAAACAGGGATGGTCAGTAGCCATTGGCATCGAAACACGCTCGAGGTCCTATCAGATGCCGACCTTAATGGAAGCGAAAACCATTTGCGATAACCTGAAAGGCAGTCCGGTTTACTTATGGTACGACATCGGTCACGCCATGATGATGGATCGGATGGGCCTGTACGATAATCTCAAGGAGCTGCAGGAAGTGAAACGCTATATTTATGGCGTACATATCCATGAAACGCTAGAGCTGTCCGATCACTGGTGTCCTTATGTACACAGTAAAGATCTGCAATACTTTGATCATTTTTTGGAGGCAATTGATTTTGCCAAAGTCAAGGTGTATGAACTGAAAGCCGTTTGCCAGCCGGATGAGATTGATGAAAGCCACAGGCTTATTACAAGTAAAATTGCAGCTATGAAAGGTTAAAAGGTGATCAGCATGGACGCTGCTTATAAACAGTTAGTACACATTTATGACGAACATACAGCAGATACGCTGCAGCTGCAGGTGCTTGATCCAACATCGAAGTATATTGGCGGGATTATCGATGAGACAGGCATTGCCCGTGTTAATCATCTCAGCACGCCAAACGTTTTGGCTGTATGGGCTTCGGCTATTGTTAATCCAGATTCACGTTACTATCACGATGAGACACTTTTGGCCGCTTTCGACAAAGCAGCGAATTTTATTTTGAACCGTCAACATGCTGACGGAACGATCTCGTTAGGTTCAACTAATTATAATTCCCCTCCAGATACAGCCTTTGTCGTAGGCGGAATTACACAAATTTATCAACTGCTTGAGACGCATGACTGGGCGGCTGTGAAGCCTGCCTCCGCTAAGCTGAGGCTTTTCCTGGAGCGTACGCTCCCTGCGATGCTGACAGGCGGATGTCATACACCGAACCATCGCTGGGTTATTACTGCGGCACTTTCGCTGCTGTATGAGATTTTCCAAATGCCTGAGCTGATAGCCAGAGCGGATGAATGGTTAGCAGAAGGTATGGATATTACACAGGATGGCGAGTGGACGGAGCGCAGCAACGGCATCTATAATGCCGTCAGCGATATTGCGTTATACCATACGGGTCGTGTGCTTAACCGCCCAGAATTATTAGAATGCGTGCGCCGCAATCTGCGCATGATGGTGTATTTGATCCATCCATCCGGCGAGGTGGTAACCGATTATTCGGGTCGCCAGGATTTCGGACAGACGTTTGATATGGCGACCTATTTCCTCATTTATCGTCTAATGGCTGCACATGATAAAGATCCATTGTTCGCTGCGATGTCAGACTATGCAGGTACTTTTATTAAGCGTACGGAAGCGGTGAATAACAATGCTCTCTTGGGCTTATTGCTGTATCCCGAAGTAGATATTTCCGGATTGGAACGCACTCCGCTACCTGATCGTTATGTCAAAATGATAAATGAGCATCACCCCATCAACGAGCATTTGGCGCAAATCGATGGCGTGGGCCACCAAATGAAAATCGAGCACAGCAGCATGCACTTAGCCTTCGGTGCTCCGCTTGTACGCATTCGGGAGCTGGATCAGAGTGTGACGATTATGCCGCAAACGCCGTCATTCTTCTCCCTTCGCCATGGCAAAGTAAGGCTGCTCGGCATTAAGTTGTCTACATCCTTCTCACCTGGGATTGTGAAGTTCGCACATCTAACTGCTGAGGAGGGCGTCTATAAGTTAGGAATCGTATTAGAAAAAGGATATAACGGACCGATTCCGCGCCAATTTCTGCCGGAGTCAGCGGAGAGAGCGACACTCAGTCCTTGGTACTTGCTACCGCATCAGCATAGGCCGATAACACATCTGCAAAAGCTGGAGCTTCAAGCGGAAATTAGGCAAGGAGACGGGGAATGGACGATTCGTATCCTTTCCGATGAGAGAGAGGATGTTTTCACGCAGTTATCCTTTATTTTTGGAGATGAGGGTACGGTTAGCGGCAGTGATCTCGCCCAAGCCGAGGCAGGGAAATATTTCTTGAAAAGTGGCTCTATGAAATATGCGGTGGCTGAAGATGCAATTGAGATTTCAACAGGCGCCTACGAGCATCTGCTGCCAGTGCTTCGTGAAGATCAACATCCAACTGGCTGCAAATACGTCCATGTGAACTTGGTGACGCCGTTCGACCGGACATTTACGGTTCGCCTACTGTAGAAAGGAAGGTCGACATGACGACATATTTTAATGAACAAGAGAGTATACAGTCTCGCTTAGGAGACGATGACAACCGAACATTGAAGGTGCTTGCGGACCGCTACATTGGGGCTAATCCGCCCGTTCCTTTCGCTTTCCGGGCCTTTTACCGATCTGGCGTTTTGCAAAACGAGGATGGGATGTTTGATTTGAATCTGGGGCAGAGATTTCCCGAAGCAAGACCCGGCCAATTTTCGTATGCATTTGGTCTAGTGTGGAGTGATGGTGAACGAAATCTGGATGTGTTGTTCCGCTGTTTGGGGCCGATTGAGTTCTATTTCAATGATGAGCGTGCCTATCGCTCCAACGTAATCGATGAAATTAAGCCAGATGCCAGCGTTAAGCTTAATTTGAACTTTGTGAAAGGCTGGAACCGACTTTTCATCAAAGCTAAGCATACGGCGGCGGGTTTTGGCTGCTTGTTCGGATCGGATGAAGCCAAAGTACGGATTCTGAATGTGCTTACCCCTTTTGAAGAAAGGAGTGGTCAGGCTGGATGGGTCTACTCTGCACCGATTGACAGGGATGTATTCGAGGGTAGTCCGCTGCCAGATGGTTTGGCGTCAGAGAAAGAGCACGGACTGCGCTGGCTGCCGACCTGTGAGTGGAGTGAAGGCGAGCTTGCGAAGCCTGTCTGTGAGCGTTTATTCGGCTTACTACCTGGTAAGCAAGCGTACGCATGGACCAAGCTGGACAAGAGAAGTATAGGCGAGGAGTCCTGCCTGTTGAAGGGTCATACGGCAGGTCCGATAACCGTTTGGCTGGATGGGAAGCAGGTATTGGAGCTTGCGAAAGAAAGCAGCTTTCAGGTGGAGGTGCCGGTTACTTTTGGCAAACATGATCTGTTGATTCGCAGTATTTGTGGAAACAACGCGTGGGGCTTCACGCTGAGTGCCTCTGTTAGGGGAGAGGTTGTCCCTTTAAGCTCTCCTCAGAAGGTTCACGGTTCAGCTGAGTCCTGGTTCTACCTAGGGCCACTGGATTCAAGCGTTGAGCTAGCCTATGAGGATTTGCTCCGAACTGATCGCGTCTATCCTCAGCATTTGGAATCGCACTCCCAGGGGGGGAGCGACAAAACGTATTGGCGATTGGATGGACCTGACGCTTGGCTGCGTCCGTATTACGAGAACGCTATGCTGAGCAATAAATGGACTGTCGGCAACGTTACGAATTATGCCCGCTGGGATTATCCGCTTGGCGTGACCATTTATGGGCTGCTGCAAGCAGGCAGGTTGCTGGAGCGGCCTGATATTATCCGTTATGCCCTAGGACATGTTCAAAGCTGTACAGACATGTTCGAATACTCCTTATGGGACCGAGAGAAGTACGGATTCCCGGCGATCAATCAACAGTTAGTGTTGATGAAAATGCTGGATAATTTCGGATCCTTCGGCTCTGCTATGCTTGAAGCTTTTGAAGAAGTTAAGGATCAGGGTTTCTTGCCGATTGCGTCGCGAATTGCCGACTTCATGCTCGAGCGGCTGGAGCGCAAGGAAGACGGAGCCTTTTACCGGATATGTCAGGATGAGTATTCGGAAAATACGATGTGGGCCGATGACCTCTACATGAGCACCCCGTTCCTGTGCCGCTATGCGGGGATAACCGGCAACAGCAAAGCACTGGATGAAGCAGCGAAGCAATTTCTGTTATTCCGCAAGTATTTGTACATGCCGGATCAGCGCATCATGTCGCATGTATTTGATTTCAAATACGGCTTGGCTACCGGCATTCCTTGGGGCCGTGGGAATGGATGGACACTCTTCTCGCTGACAGAGGTGCTGGAGGTTCTACCCGCAGAGCATGAAGCTCGCCCGGAGTTAGTGCATTTCTTTAACGAGCTGTGCACGGGATATGCCGATCTGCAAGCCGAAAGCGGGCTGTGGCATCAAGTGTTGAACGATCCCGACGCCTATCAGGAAGCTTCGTGTACCGCGATGTTCGCCTATGCCTTTGCGAGAGGCGTGCGATTCGGCTGGCTGGATCAGCCTTATAGGTTCATCCATGCTTCGTTGAAAGCATGGGACGGTTTGACCCGTATGGCCATCGACGCTCAGGGCAATGTGCATGGTGTTTGCAGCGGCTCGCGGTATGCCTTTACCGCTGATTATTACAAAAAGGACCTGCTCACCGTAACGAATGACAACCATGGGGTTGGCATTATGATGCTGGCTGGGACAGAAGTTGTGAAGCTGAAGCGATGGCTGTCGCAGCTGGAGGAGCAGAAGAATTAAGGTTAATTGGGCTGGTTCCGTGGGTTCGAAGCCAGTCCTGCTTACAGTTAGGGACAGATGGGGAGCAGGTGACACATACGTGACAGCTGTAAGCAGTGTGTGGCAAATTAGTCATTTATTGCTCATTCCCCTCGACTTTAAGCGTGTTTTATATCGTTAAGGAGTCAAATTTCTGCGTTCCCTATACGTTAGCGGTGGAAAACATCGTTACAGAGAGAAGATGTGTTTTCTGCACAAGCCAACAGACAAACAAAAAAATCCCGCTCACGCCTAACGGCTGGAGCGGGATTTTCGACAATTAAGTGTTAATCAAGTATTGGTTAACTGTGGCCTTAATCAATTCCAAACGGCCGGATTGATTCACAATGGTGCTGTTGTTCTCAAGCGCATAAGCTTCAAGTGTTTTGAAGTTGGCTTTGCCGGACACGATGTCGGCGCCGATGCCGGACTTGAAGGAAGCATAACGCGTGTCGAGGATGTTATCGAATACGCGGTCTTCGATCAATTTGGCAGCGACTTGCAAGCCGCGTGCGAAAGCGTCCATCCCTGCGATGTGGGCGTAGACAACATCGATAGGCTCGAAGGAAGTACGGCGAACCTTGGCGTCGAAGTTCACGCCGCCGCGGCCGATGCCGCCTTCGTTCAGGAGGATTTCGTACATCGCGAGTGTCGTCGAGTACAAGTCTGTCGGGAACTCGTCGGTATCCCAGCCGAGCAGCAGATCGCCTTGGTTCGCATCGATAGAACCAAGAACGCCGTTGATGCGCGCAACGCGAAGCTCGTGCTCAAAGGTATGACCAGCAAGCGTAGCATGGTTCGCTTCCAGGTTTAATTTGAAATACGGCAGCAAGTCGTATTTTTGCAAGAAAGACAGCGTCGTAGCCGCATCGAAGTCGTATTGGTGTTTGGAAGGCTCTTTTGGCTTAGGCTCGATCAGGAATTGACCGTCGTAGCCGATTTCTTTGGCATAATCAACCGCCATGTGCAGGAAGCGAGCCAGGTTATCAAGCTCCAGGCCGAGGTCCGTGTTCAGCAGAGTCTCGTAGCCTTCGCGTCCGCCCCAGAAAACATAGTTTTCCGAGCCAAGCTCTTTGGCATGATCTAAGGCTTTTTTCACTTGGGCAGCGGCGTAAGCAAAAACGTCTGCATTATTCGTCGTAGCAGCACCATGAACGAAGCGCGGGTTAGTGAACATATTAGCTGTATTCCAAAGCAGCTTCTTGCCGCTGGATGTCATTTTATCCTTAATTAGCGCAACGATTTCGTCGAGGTTCTTGTTCGTTTCTTGCAGCGTGCTGCCCTCAGGCGCAATATCGCGGTCATGGAAAGCGAAGTAATCAACGTCCAGAATGTTCAGCAGCTCAAAGCAAGCTTCAACGCGAGCTTTGGCCAACTCAAGGCCGGAATATTGATCCCAAGCGCGGATCGCCGTGCCACTGCCAAAAGGGTCAGAGCCATTAGCGGAAAAAGAGTGCCAGTAAGCGATTGCAAAACGCAGATGTTCACGCATAGGTTTGCCTAAAATAACTTGATCGGGATTATAAAATTTAAAAGAAAGCGGGTTCGTCGATGTGCGGCCTTCGTACTTAATCGGTTGAATGTTGTCAAAGTAGCTCATGAATTCAGCCTCCATAAATTAAGGAATAATTGCTTATGCAGTCATCATAGCACCAAATGAATAGTTTGTAAATTCATTAAACAAACTTAGTTAATGCGTGAAAATGTCTTTCATGTTAAAATCAGTTCATTAGAAAAAGAGCGACAAGCCATTAGAGCAGTGTGGGGGCAAAACATGAAGCAAACAGGCGATTTAAATCTCGTTAAAAAAATAAATAAATCCATCGTACTACACCATATTCGCACGAATTCTCCCATATCCCGGGCACGGATTGCAGAAATTACAGGGCTGACGAAGGCGACGGTGTCGAGTCTTGTTAATGAATTGATCGAGAGCAGCGTCGTCGAAGAGATCGGTGTTGGTGAATCAAGCGGCGGTCGGAAGCCGATGATGCTGCTTTTTAATGGGACAGCGGGTTATGCCATCGGGGTAGATCTTGGGGTTAATGATATTCTCGCGGTGCTGACAGATTTAAGCGGTAAGATCATCCGCGAAGTAAGAGTGCAGCATGACAATGCATCTGTCGAAAAGGTCGTCCAGTTGTTGAAAACGACCATCCGCGGGCTGATCGAAGGCGCGCCGGAGAGCGTCTACGGTATTATTGGAATCGGCATTGGAGTACCGGGTATTTGTGATGAGAGCGGCAATCTGCTGTTCGCGCCGAATCTGGGCTGGGAGAACGTGCCTTTGAAGCAGCAAATCGAGGAGACGTTCAATATTCCGGTTGTTATTGATAACGAAGCGAACGCAGGAGCTGTGGGGGAGAAACAGTTCGGAGCCGGTAAAGACACGGCGAATCTGGTGTATGTGTCGATCGGCATCGGGATCGGTGCCGGGATCATCATTAAGGGCGATCTGTACCGCGGAGCGACCGGCTTCTCTGGTGAGATCGGGCACATCTCGATCCAGCACGACGGGCCCAAGTGCAGCTGCGGCAGCTTAGGCTGTTGGGAGCTGTATGCGTCGGAGCACGCGCTCCTCACGCAGGCGCGCCGCGAGCTTAACGATGACACGGTGGATCTGGAGGCTTTGCTGAGCAAAGCCGAAGCCGGAGATCCTAAAGTGATCGCGCTTTTTGAGCGCCTTGGTTATTATCTCGGCGTAGGCGTAGTTAATATTATCAACGGATACAATCCCGAATATATTATTCTCGGCGGCCGCTTAGCAAGCAGTGAGAGATGGCTGATGAAACCGCTGCTGGCCTTGCTAGAGAAGCGTTCCCTGCCGCATCCGCGCAAGCAGCTGAAAGTGGCGTTCAGCGAGCTGAGCGATCGGTCGACTGTACTTGGGGCGGCATCTTTTGCGGTGGCCACCTTTTTCGTGGAGACAACGGTTTCGGTAGATCGGAACTGAGATGATGGGGATTCCTTCCATGTGATTGACCGAAGGATGGTCACTTTTGTACAATGAGAAAAGTGCCAAAAATTCGAGAACAAAGGACTGGAACCAACGATGTTTCTACGTTCACTAGTGATGTGCGGCTACCTCATGGGGGCTTACTGGGCATCCTATCATTTCCCATCAATGAAGATGGTGTTTTATCCGACACTTGGGGCATTTTGCTTTCTTTTTATGCACCGGGTGGACCAAATTAAGGACATTGGGCGCATCACGATAGGTGCTATCATAGCAGTGACTCTCGGCAGTACTATGTATGCGATAAGCCACGGCGCCATATCATTTTTCATAACAGCTATACTTACCATCTTTCTCATTCAGTGGTTCAAATGGAACGCGGCCCCGATTCTGTCCGTTTCGTTCATTCCCTATTTTGCTCATTCAGTCTCATTCTGGGCTTTGCCTGCAGCCGTCTTCGTTTCTTTACTAGGGCTGGTGGGGTCGATTTGGCTCATTGGCAAGGTCGAGCAGTTGAATTGGTTTGCCAGATTGACAATGGCACTTTCGCCGCTTCGCACGAAGCTGGAGCCGTTAAAAAAAGAGCTATAGTTGGTTACCAGCTAGCTAGCAAATATAAACAAAAAGCGATCAGCAGGTGAATGCTGTCGTTTTTTTTACAACATATAAGAAATTGAGCTTGGGGTAAGCGGAGCTTACCCCTTTTTTAGTCATATAAGAAAGAATAAGTTTTGGGCTGGAGCGAACTTTAACGAGAAGGAGTATACCTGCAATTGTACATGCTTTTTTTCTTTAAATAGCTCTTATTCGTAAATTCCTGCAAATGTGCAGGCTTTTTCGGTCTTTTTTAATTTCACGATGGAAAAGCTGAAAATCCCTGATATTAGCAGGCTTTTCCACTTCTGAAACGATTTTAGCAAAATACCTGCACTTTCGCAGTTATTTTAGGCGTTGAAGAATAGTTCTCCTTGAACTTGGTGAAGCCTTAGGGGATTCAGCTCAGCTGCTAAAACGCTAAAATCTCCTTGTGCACCGACACCCTATTCATAAAAAGGAGAATATAAATGAAACTGCACAAAGGAGAAATCCTATTCCGTCAAGGAGACACGGGGCCACTGTACCGGCTTCAAACTGGCCTGTTGAAAATTGTCCGTGCTCATGAGGACGGGAATACGACGCTTGTGAATATCATTGTGCCAGGCGAGACGATTCCCCATCATTCGCTCATTAGTCCAAGCCCTTACTACGGTACGGCGATAGCGCTTGTCACTTGTGACATTGAGGTGCTACCTGCTGCGCAGTGGTACGAAGAGCTGGAGCGCACCCCGGAGCATTTCCGCACGATTGCACGACAATTACAGGATAAGCTGCGCATGATGCAGCAGCGTATTGACCAACTGACCGAAGTGACGCCCGCAGTCAAACTGATGAAGCTCGAAAGCTGGTTTGGGCACTATCTGGGAACGTCGAAACTTACAGACGTGCTAACGCAGGAGGAAATCGGTCAGTTCATCGGGCTTCGCCGGGAGACCGTGAATCGTCTACTGAGGGAGAATGTAAGACCTTAATTTATGAGAAACCAGATCGCTCATTCGTTTACAGGGTGCCCGCAGGACCAAAAAATTCATAGTGGCGGTCCGTATCGGGAACACCCCATTCACGGAGTGCTTGATTCACTGTTTTCATAAACGGTACGGGTCCGCAGAAATAGAAGCTAGCATCCACAGTCGGTACAATGCTTTGGAGCCATGGCAAATCGATATATCCTTCTTTATGAAAAGCTTGCTCGGCTGCGTCGGCTTCCGTCGGTTGCTGATAGCACCAAGCAACAGCCACTTGCGGATGCTGCATGGCGAGTTCTTCAACTTCCTTACGCAGCGCGTGGTGCTGACCGTTCTGAGCGGCATGGATGAAGGTAACCTGACGATTCGGCGACGTGGTTGTAAGAGTATGAAGCATGCTGACCATTGGCGTCAGCCCAACACCGCCGCTGATAAGGACAACAGGCCGAGTATCCTTTTGATCCAGTGTAAAATCGCCAGCAGGCGCGGACAACCACAGCACATCGCCCTCTTGCACCTGATTGTGAAGATAGACCGAAGCTTTGCCCGCAGGAATAGCAGGATTGTTGTCCTCCCGTTTAACGGAGATGCGGTAGTAAGGCTTCCCGGGTGCATGCGAGAGGCTGTATTGCCGAATATGAGTGTGATCTTCCCCTGGAATCTGAATTCGAATACTTACATACTGCCCTGGTTCAAATGCTGCGAGTGCGCCCCCATCTTGAGGTGCCAGGTAGAAGGAAGTGATGACGTCGCTTTCTTTGTTTTTGCGTTCAACTCGGAACGGTCTGAAATCCTTCCAGCCTCCCGGTTGCTGCGCAGACGTATCATACATCTCGGCTTCAATACTGATAAAAGCATCCGCTATGACCCCATAGGCTTCAGCCCAAGCTTGAAGAATTTCGTCGGTTGCTGCATCGCCAAGAACTTCTTTGATGGCTGCAAGCAAATGTTGACCGACAATTGGATAATGCTCTGCCTTGACGCCTAGGCTGCGATGCTTATGGGCAATTTGTTTCACAGCAGGCAAAATGGCTTCAAGCCGATCAATATGCAGGGCTGCCGCATACACGGCGTTGGCTAACGCGGTTTGCTGCCGGCCTTGTTTTTGATTCGCATGATTAAATATATTCAACAGCTCGGGATGTTCTGTGAACAATCGATCATAGAAACGTTTGGTTATCGTTACACCGTGAACTTCCAGTACGGGAACTGTGGATTTAATAACTCGGATGGTTTGCTCAGTTAACATTAAGGACCGCCTCACTTCAAACTAGATTATCTTGATGCCTTAAGTATAGTGAAAAATAGAAGTGAGCCTATGTGATTATAATCACAGGGAATAGCAACAATCTGTGTCGTAGGCATGATGCGGAATTCGCGGTATACTGGATAAAATAAACAAATACAGGAGTACTTATCGATGCCTGATTGGTCTTATCACGCGATATTTCGTCCGCTGCTATTTCGATTGCCGGGGCGCATAGCCCGGAACCTGACCCTTCATGCCATAGGTGGATTAAGCCGTGTCCCAGGCGGAACGTTGGTGATCAAAACGATGGGTCACATGGAACTGTCGCCGATCCTCGAGGATGAGCTGGCGGGGGTGCCGATTCAGTGTCCCATCGGCCTAAGCGGCACGCTTGATCCGCACGGGACCGCGCACAAGGCGCTGGCCCAGTTCGGGTTCGGCTTCATCGAGATCGGACCTGTGACGGTCCGAGAAGTGCGCAGTGACGCGCCGATCGAGCGCGACTCGGCCGTGGAGGCCATCGAGTACCCCGATGGCTATGTCAATGACGGCGCGGACGCGATCGTCGCGCGCCTGCGCAAGGGCACGGGGCATCGCTTGCCGCACTTCGTGCGGCTGCGGCCGATGCCGGGCAGTTCGCCGCGCGAGGCGCTGCTCGAGCAGCAGGAGCTGCTCTCGAAGCTGGCGCCGTACGCGGCGGGGTTCTACATCGATGGCCTCGCCGAAGGCTGGCCATCGCATGAAGCCATAGCGTACCTCCGTGAGGTACGCCAACTAGCAGCGGCTCAGGGGAAGCCGCTGCTGCTCTACCTGCCGCAGCCAACTCCCCTCGGGATGCTGCGGGAACTCATCGACACCGCCGCAAGCTTCAGCGGTGTCGTTGTCGGCGAAGCGCTGCGCGAGCCGGGCACCCGCCGCGAACGCGTCGGCGGCGGTGCGGAGGCGCTGGGCGCGCAGCTGAGCCAGGTCCGGCTGCTCCGCGAGTCGCTCGGCGAGCAGAGCACGATTGTCGCTGCCGGCGGCGTTCATCAGCCGCAGGACGCACTGGAGCTGTTGGCAGCCGGAGCGAATAGCGTCCAGCTGCACAGCGGGCTGGTGTACGCGGGGCCAGGGCTGCCCAAGCGAGTCAACGAAGCGATCATTCATGATCGCATTAAGCAAACCGCTGAGCCCCAGCCGCCTTCGTTCTGGGCCAATTGGGGCTGGATGAGCCTGCTGGGTATTGGCATGATCATTGGTGGCGTACTCGCATGGCTTATTGCGTCCACAAGTGTCCTCTTGCCTTACGACGAAACTTTTCTTGGCGTGAGCCGAAGTGTCATAAACCGTTTTAATGGGCATATTATACATTTCATGTCCCACGACCGCATTACGTTAGCAGGAACGATGATTTCGATAGGTATCTTTTATTATCAACTGGCTCGACATGGCCTGCGAAGCGGGCTGCACTGGGCGCGAACGGCCGTAATGACTTCATGTGCCGTAGGTTTCAGCAGCTTTTTCCTTTATCTCGGTTATGGTTATTTTGATCCTCTTCATGCCGCAGCAGCGGCCGTGCTTCTGCCGATGCTGCTGCTCACTTTGCGCGGCTTGAAAGATCATCCCTCCCGGAAAAAGCCAGGCATGCTGAATGATTCTGTTTGGCGCAGAGCGCAGTGGGGGCAATGCTGCTTCGTTATACTCGGATTTGGGTTAGCCATCGGAGGCTTGACGATATCTTTCGTCGGTATCACGACCGTGTTCGTACCGACAGATTTAGCCTATCTGGGCCTGACATCCCAGCAGCTTGCTGATTGGAACAATCACATCATTCCGCTCATTGCGCATGACCGGGCAGGATTTGGCGGAGCGCTCTTTTCACTTGCGGTAGCGATTACAGCCTCTGCTTTATGGGGGATCAACCAAGGCGAAAGCTGGTTGTGGTGGACGTTTCTGTGGGGCGGTCTTCCCGGTTTTGCTGCCGGGTTGCTGGTGCATGTTCACATTGGCTACATGGACTTCGTTCATTTACTTCCTGTTTATATAGCGGCCCTTTTATATGTGGTTGGGTTGTACCTCATGTATCCGTTTTTAGTGGGCAGAGCGAGCGGGAGGGTAATGTCTGTTTCACGTAACGAACACTATTAACATGAGGGGCAGGTGGGTTGGTGGAGAAATTAGCCATTATTTCAGATATCCATGGTAATATGCCTGCATTCGAAGCGGTTATGAAGGATATTCAGCATCGACATGTTACAGAGGTCATTTGTCTGGGGGATTTAGTAGGGAAGGGTCCGCATTCGGATCTCATCGTTGATCACGTGCGAGAAGTTTGCCAAACGGTCATTATGGGAAACTGGGATGATTTCATCGGTAATCCTACCGAAGATCCGGTGTTACTTTGGCAGCAAACTAGGCTTGGACGCGAACGGTTGACTTATTTGAAAGGGCTGCCTTTTTGCTATGAGTTTTGGATGAGCGGGAAGTTCGTGCGGTTATTCCATGCCTCGCCAAGAAGTGTTTATGAACGTATTCAGCCATGGGACCCGATGGAAAGCAGAATGTCGATGTTCGAGTCCTCGAACTTGTGCGGGGAGCCTTTGCAAGCTGATGTGGCAGGCTATGGGGATGTTCACAACGCGTATTTGCAGGTTCTTAGGGGGAAAATGCTTTTCAACACAGGTAGTGTAGGGAATCCGCTAGATATGACACAAGCTTCCTATGTCATTCTTGAGGGGAATTACCACAGCAAACAGCCCGCAGCGTTCAATCTGCAGCATGTGAGAGTGCCTTATGACATTGAACTCGCTGTCCAACATGCGAAAGATGAACGGATGCCGGATTCGGACGCCTATATCTTGGAATTGCGGACGGGTCAATATCGCGGGAAAAAGACGAAAGAGTAATAAAAAAAGCAAAGCTAAGCTAAACTAAGCTAAGCTAAGTAGACTTTAAACAGTTTACTTAGCTTTTAGTGATTCTATCTATAGCCAAGAGGAAGTACAATGCGCAAATATCGGCATTTTTGAGCCTTAGGGGAACATGGATGCGTCATTTTTCCATTTTGGACTGAAACGCGGTTCTCAAAGTGGAAATAACGCACTGAGGTTCCGCTAGGATAGCCTTTTAGCCATTTTCGAGCAAAATAACGCATCGACGTTCCCTTTCGCGAGGTTTGAGAATCCTCGGAAGGAAACCAACTCTCGATTCCGCCATGGCCTAGGAAGACAACTGATCGATAACAAAGGGGCTGTCTTAAAAGTATACGCATGATTGAGAACGTCCCGAATTTTACGCAAAAGAACCTCCAATTCCACTAGCATAGTGGGGGATGGAGGTTCTTTATAGCCGATTTAGCCTGTGAAACATATCAATATCTATCTCGCGTACAAATATAGCCTTCGTCTTGGTCATAATATATCTACATTGTGATCGGGAATGAATAGGCAAGCTAGATGTGCTAATTCCTTCTAACTATCATGGTAACTCATGAGATAAGACCACAGATTGTGCTAATGTTCTACAAATACATGACTTTCTGGGCGCATTAGCGATCAATAAGCAAACATAGCTTGCTTAAGTATCCATAACAAGAGCTATTCGAACAAATAAGCAGCTTCGGTTGCCCTATTTTCCATATCGAACGCGTTAAACGGATCCTCAGGCACAGAATTGGGGATATGGATTCACTCCCGAGTACGGAAAATGGGGCTGTCTCAAAAATGTTCGTATGATAGAGAACGTCCCAAATATTACAAAAGAACCTCCATTCAACTAGCACAGTAGGAGATGGAGGTTCTTTTGTTTATGAAATTAGACTCTTAGTGGGGCTTGAAAATAATAAATTGGCTTTTGAGACAGCCCCTTCTTCAAGTCAAGCTTAGAACGTTTTAGCTAATGCCTGCGCACGGCTAATCGCTTCCTCTTTAATTTGCGGAGCTTTGTCCGGTGTCTGAGCCATTCCCTCAACAAAAATCCCCTGAAAATCCGTAATACCGAAGAAAGACATGATGACACTTAAATAACGATGTCCCATTTCCATAGCGGCAGCAGGTCCTTCCGAATAAACACCGCCGCTTGCTTGGATATGCAGCGCTTTTTTGTCTGGTAATAAGCCTACAGGGCCCGTTTCTGTGTACTTAAACGTCTTGCCAGCGATACAAATAGCATCGATATAAGCTTTCATTAGCGGTGGGAAAGAAAAGTTCCACATTGGCGTAACGAACACATATTTATCCGCTGCTACAAACTGATCCGTTATTTCGCCGAGTCGACCTACTTTTGTTTGTTCTTCCTTGCTCAAATCTGAGAATTGTTGGCCGCCTCGTAATTTTCCCCACCCGCTGAATACGTCAGCATCAATGTGAGGCACTTGCATACTGTACAAGTCCAGTTGGATGACTTCATCATTAGGGTTGGCTTCCCGATAGGTATCAATAAAGGCTTTGCCAACAGCCATACTGAATGATGTTTGGTGATCATGAGGATGTGCTGTGATGTGTAAAACAGTTGCCAATGTGATCCGTCCTTTCATTTGGTTGCATGGTAAAGCGAGTAAAGCCATATATAATGTTCATTAAAAGCAAACAAAATATGCAGGGCAGAACAAATTGATTTTAACGATTGCTAAATTTGTAAACCTATGTACATTGAGCCTAAGCTCCTTTTGGTATATGATGAAAGACGGTGCAATTGACATCAATTTGTGCCCTTCATATGGCTGCCAACAAATTTATATATAAAGTGAGATGGATGAGATGAAACCTAAGGATTTACACTATAGAATGCCAGCAGAGTGGACAACACACGAACGTACATTTATTTCATGGCCCGTTCAATCTTCGATGGTTTACCCGGAGGATCATGCGGTTGTATCCAAAGGTTATGCAGATTTGGCCAAGGCAATTGCTGAGTTCGAGCCAGTGACGGTAATCGTGAACCCGGCGGATGCTGAGGATGTAAAGGCAATGTTCGACGAAAAAAACGTTGATTTTCTCATTATTCCGCATAACGATGCATGGTTCCGTGATAACGGTCCAACGTTCTTGTTAAATGAACAGCAGGAAATCGCAGCTGTGAATTGGAAATTCAACGCATGGGGCGGCAAATATGCGCCGTGGGATCTTGATGATAACGTAGCTCCCCAAATTTTGGAGCATCACGAAGTGAAACGTTTTGACGCTCCACTCGTAATGGAAGGTGGCTCCATTCATGTAGATGGAGAAGGTACGCTTTTGACCACCGAGGAATGTCTCTTGAATACGAACCGCAATCCAGATCTAAGCCGTGAACAAATCGAAGAGCTTGTGAAAAGCTTCGTCAACGTCGAAAAAATGATCTGGCTGAATAAAGGGCTGGACGGCGATGAAACGGACGGTCATGTCGACAATATTGCTTGCTTCGCTGCTCCAGGCAAAATCATTTTGCAGGTCTGCAATGATCCAGCGGATGCAAACTATGCGATTACACAGGAGAATTTAGAAATTCTGCGCAATGCGACCGATGCTAAGGGACGTTCTTTTGAAATTATTCAGATCGAGCAGCCACCTCTAACGTTCTTTGAAGAGCAGCGTCTGACGCTGAGCTATTTGAACTTTTATTTCGTAAACGACGGCATTATTTTGCCGGTGTTCGGCGGAACTGCGGAAGAGACGGATCGTAAGGCGGTAGAGGTGCTAAGCGCAGCTTTCCCGGATCGCAGAATTCGCACAATTAACGGCATGTCCATTATCAAAGAAGGCGGCAACGTCCACTGCACGACGCAACAAATGCCAGCCAGCAAGAAAGGGTGATTCCATTGAGAAAAGTCTCCGTAGCAGCAACGCAAATGAGCTGTTCCACTAATATAGAAGAAAACATTCGCAAAGCAGAGGCCTTGGTTCGCCAAGCAGCCGCGAAGGGCGCTCAAATTATTTTGATCCAAGAGTTGTTTGAGACACCGTATTTCTGCCAAAAAGAGAAGTCCGATTACTACCATTACGCAACGGAGCTGGAGAATAACAAAGCGATCAATCATTTCCGTGAAATTGCCAAAGAGCTTCAGGTCGTACTGCCGATTAGCTTTTATGAGAAAAAGAATTACGCTCGCTACAACTCGTTAGCTGTCATCGACGCTGATGGCGAAGTGCTTGGCCTTTATCGCAAAAGTCATATTCCTGATGGCCCGGGATATGAAGAAAAGTTCTATTTTAACCCTGGTGATACCGGGTTCAAGGTTTGGAAAACACGCTATGCCAAAATCGGCGTAGGCGTATGTTGGGATCAATGGTACCCGGAAGCCGCAAGGGTTATGGCTTTGATGGGTGCAGAGCTGCTGTTCTACCCAACCGCTATCGGCTCCGAGCCGCAGGATGGTTCAATCGATTCCAAGGATCACTGGCAAATGTGTATGCGCGGCCACGCTGCGTCGAACTTGATGCCGGTTATCGCGTCGAATCGGATCGGGAAAGAAGTAGATGAGGAATCCAGCATCAACTTCTATGGTTCGTCTTTCATCGCAGGCCCGCAGGGTAACATGATTGAGGAAGCCGGCCGTGATGAGGAAACGGTGCTTGTAGCCGAATTCGACCTCGATCAGCTCGAAGTTCAGCGTATCGAGTGGGGCATTTTCCGCGACCGTCGTCCGGATCTATACAAGAAAATTGCTACGTATGATGGTGAGCAGGTACTGTAATCAAGATGCTCATTCCGTTATTGAAAGGAATTTTACTGGGGCTCTCGATCGCTGCACCGGTCGGGCCCATCGGTATTTTATGTATCCGAAGAACGATCACATTAGGTAGATTGCACGGCTTTTTGTCGGGGTTGGGTGCTGCATCGGCGGACGCTTTCTACGGCTTTATCGCCGGTTTCGGTCTTACGCTGATAACCAGCTTCCTGCTAGACCAAAAGTCGCTGCTGCAAGCGGTAGGCGGCTTGTTCCTCTGTTATTTGGGCGTACGGACCTTCCGCTCTAAGCCTTCTGCCAATGCAGCCAAAGCCTCAGGCAATACACTTTTCAGATCATACCTCTCCACACTAATGCTAACCATTACGAATCCGATGACCATTATGTCTTTTCTTGGCGCTTTTGCTGGTTTAGGAATGGGCGATTCACAGACAGGCATTGCTTCAGCAGTTGTCCTGGTGATCGGCGTATTCGTAGGCTCCGCCTTATGGTGGCTTGCGCTAAGTCTCGTAATTGGGATGTTTCGGGATCGTATTCATGTGTCGGCTTTAGGATGGATTAACCGAATATCCGGTGTTATTTTAAGCGTGTTTGGCTTGGTAGCCATCATAGGGCTGCTCCTTGGGGAGTAGCTCTTTTTTTTGTTTAGCATTTGTGAAACTCGGAAGCAGCAAAAGGAACTACGATGCGATGCGCTATTTATCAAAATAGCCAACATTTTGAGAGCAAGGGGAACATGGTCACTCTCCGGACTAGTTCTTTTTCTTTATGGACGTCTTGCAATAGGACGCACTTCTGTGACAAAATCAGCATAGATTCACTAGGTGAAGGAGCAAGCGTAGAACCGTGAGTTTCTTGGCCTTGCGGAGAGCACACTAATAAAATAACAACATGGATTATCAGCCTTGGAGTGCTTTATTTTTGTTGAATATGGGTTATATATTTAAAAATGATTGGAGTGATCGCACGATGAACTCTTCCAAATATCAGAAATATTTCTCAACCGACGGCTTCTGGTGGAAATTAAAAAAGGGCGCCAAAAAGGCAGGCGTCAAAGTTCTTTACAGCGGACTGCTGCTCTTCTATGCCTTAGAAAGTCCGAAAACGCCGATAAGAGCTAAAGTTCAAATTTATGGCGCGCTGGGTTATCTCATTCTGCCGCTGGATCTTGTGCCGGATTTGCTGCCTATTGTTGGGTATGTGGATGATTTAAGTGCACTGGGGTTTGCTTTGGCAGCTGTCGCAAAGAGTATCGATGACGATGTAAAGCGCAAAGCGAAGAGTAAGCTGAGGGATTTTCTCGGTGAAGATGTGATGAGCAGCAAGGATGTTATCGACATCGATGGGCAGCTTGTGGAGGAGAAGGAAAAGGAAGCTGAGAGTGATGAGCAAGGTGCAAAATAGGGGGCTTTGATTGACTTCTTGGGCCGTCGGGCGACTACATGCATAAAGTGCATGAAATCATCGTTATCCTCTGTTTTGAAGTAGTAATGATGCATTTTGTGCATCAAATCTCCGCATTTTAGCCCAAAACGAGGAGTGATCGACGAATTTGCTGCACTTTTGCTCTTCTGTCAAGAAAGTGGACACTTCTTTAGTTAAGCTGCGTTCTGGTAGTACAACTTTTCGAAGCGTAACGGAGACATGTAACCAATCGTGCTGTTAGATCGTTTCCGGTTGTAAAAGATTTCGAGGTATCGGAACAACTTCTCCTGCGCTTCTTGCTTCGTCTTAAATTTGGGTTTGCTATAGATACACTCACGTTTTAAGATGCTGTGAAAAGCCTCAATACAAGCATTGTCATAACAGTTGCCCTTACGACTCATGCTTGGCTTCATACCGTAGCTTGCTAACTGCTCACGGTACTCCTTTGAGGCATACTGGGAGCCGCGATCAGAATGATGGATAAGACCTTTGCCTGGCTTCTTAGAGGCGTATGCCTGATTTAGCGCATCCATTACCAAGTCAGTCGTCATTCGATCGCTAAGTTTCCATCCAACGATTTGTTTCGTGTGCAGATCCATGATGCTAGCCAGATAGAGCCTCCCTTGACGGCAAGGAATGTAGGTTATGTCAGCTACCCACTTTTCATTTGGTTTCGTTGCTTTAAAGTCTTGCTCAAGGATATTGGGAGCAATGGGCTGATCGTGATTAGAATCTGTCGTAGTGACCCTGAACTTCCGCGCCATACACGAACGTAATCCATGTTCGCGCATAATAAGACCCACCGTACGTTCCGCTACGGTCCAGCCTTCTTTCACAAGTTCTTTGAATATCCTCGGGCTGCCATAAGTTTCATCCGAATCATGAAAATGCCACTTAATGCGTTTAGTTAGTTCCTCTTTGCGCTTGTTACGCTCGGACACAACAACAGTTTTCCATTTGTAATAGCCGCTCCTAGACACTTGTAGCACGTCACACATCTTCTCCAATCGAAACTCGGAGCGATGATCCTCGATGAATTGGAACCTTAGTTCTTTTCTTTGCTGAAGATGTGCAGCGCCTTTTTTAAAATAGCGAGTTCCTCTTGGAGATCTTGATTTTGGCGTTCTTTCTCCTGATACTCCAGATCTTTTTCACGTAACTGTTGCTCAAGCTGGCGCACTCTTTCCGGAGTAATTACTGACTCCGTCTGAAATTCGTCACGGTATGTAGCTTTCCAGTTGTGCAGAACACCCGCAGATATCCCGAGCTCTTCGGACATCTGCGGCATTGATTTACCTTGCTCTAAGATGTACTTCACTGTCTGCTTCTTAAATTCTTCACTATAACGATTTCGTTCCATCCCGGACACCTCTCCCTCTTATTGATATTATCTTAGTTTCACTTAAGAGATGTCCACTTTTAATTCTAGGTGCATTTTTGCATGATCTCGCCTGAAAATCCCGATATACAGTAAATTATGCTGCACTTTTTGCATCAACGATGCATCGGGTATTGCCTGCAATCCGACTCTCGCGGTCAGATGAGAAAGAGCAAGCTACTCTAAGTAATCTAAACGCCAAAAAGAGTTACTATAGACGATAACTTCCAAATGACAAAAGACACCCTAAGGTGTCTTTTTCACTGTAGTTTGCGTCTAACAAGAAATCGTCCACCCGTAAGAATCCTCGATCCTTCCATATTGAATCCCAGTAATCGTATCGTAAAGCCGACGAACCAGATCACCAATGTTACCTTGATTAATCATCATAGGCGTGCCGTTCCACAAGAGACTGCCAATAGGGGACACGACGGCAGCCGTGCCGGTACCGAAGGCCTCTTCCAGGGTTCCGTCCTCATAGGCAAGAACAAGGTCATTGATCGAAACTTTCCGCTCGGTAACCGGAATGCCCCACTCCTTGAGCAGGTGAATGATGCTTTTTCGCGTGATGCCATCCAGAATACTGCCACTAAGGCTTGGGGTCACAACTTCCCCGTTAATTTTGAAGAAGACATTCATACTGCCTGCTTCTTCTATATAAATCTTCTCGATGGCATCGAGCCAGAGCACTTGAGCGCAGTTGTGTTCTTTGGCGAGGGCTTGTGCTTTGAGTGTTGCAGCGTAATTGCCAGCTGTTTTGGCATTGCCTGTGCCACCTTGAACGGCCCTGGCATAATGGCTTTCTATTAAAAGGTTGATGGGCTGAAGTCCTTCTTCATAGTAGGAGTCTACCGGCGACATAATGATTACGAACGAATAGCGCGATGAGGCACGCACGCCTAAGCCAGCTTCGGTAGCTATCACAAAAGGACGAATATATAAAGAGGATCCCTTCTTTCTCGGCACCCACTCGGCATCCACACGAACGAGGGTTCGAATGGCGTCCACGACGAAATTCTCATCCATTTGAGGCATTTGCAGTCGGTCGGAGGATCGGTTTAGTCGCTGGGCATTTTGGTCAGGGCGAAATAAAACGATCTCATCCTTTTCCGTACGAAAAGCCTTTAAACCCTCGAACACGGCTTGCCCATAATGAAAAACCATCGCGGAAGGATCATGGGAAATGGGCCCATAAGGGATAATACGCGGATCATGCCAACCCTTTCCTTCTTCGAAATCCATCATAAACATATGATCGGTAAAATGACGCCCAAACCCTAGGTCCTCTTCAAAACTTGGCTTTGTTTTACTACTCAGATTGCATTCGATTCGAATCTGTCCATACATGGCCATCAACCACCTTTTTCGATATGTTTTACCTGTTATCGTTACTATAGATAAATAACTATCATTGATCAATTGCGAATAATCAATTACCATCATAGTTAATAACTATGATCGGAGGCATACCAAGATGGAGCATCGGTTATTGGAATACTTTTTAGCGGTATGCGAAGAACTTCACTTCACGAAGGCAGCGGAAAAGCTTGGCATCAGCCAACCCACACTCAGCCAACAAATTCGTCTGTTGGAGCATCGGGTAGGATCACCCCTTTTTCAGCGGATCGGAAAAAAGATTTACGTCACAGAGGCAGGTGAAATCCTTCATAAGCACAGCAGGAACATGTTCCATGAGTTGGATCAAGCGCAGGCAGCTATTAATGAGATCCGAGGCATGCAGCGGGGACGGCTGCGTATTGGCTGCTCCGGCAATCATTTGCTCACTGAAACGATTATTGCCTTCCATGCCCTTTACCCGAAAATCGAGCTCTCTGTGACGGAACTAGCTACCGAGGAGACGAAGGAGCGCCTGCTGAGCAACCAGCTTGACATGGGTGTTGTTTTTCTGCTTGATGAAGATGAACAGTTTCATTATATCCCGTTGTACAAGGAACAGCTGCGGCTTGTTATTTCGGACGAGCATCCGCTTGCCCAGGCGAAAGCCATTCGTTTGGCGGACTTGGCTCAGCTTCCGGTCGCTATGCTCCAGAACAAGTTTTATGTTCGGCAAATGATGGATGATTGCTGTGAGCAGTCGGGTTTTGCATGGAAGCCGGCGATAGAACTCTCGACTCTGGAGTCACTGCTTCAGATGGCCAAAAACAATGTAGGCGGAGCCATTTTGCCGGGGTCGTATGTGGACGGTATTCGCAGCGGCGGCATTCGGAGCATACCAATCATAGATCCCATTCCCCAGAAGGATGTCGGTATTGTTTATCGTAAGGATATGTTCCTATGTAAGACGATGGATATGTTTATGAAGCAGTTGATGCAGCAGTTTGCGGCTACAGGAAGGATCACAGTGAGCGGGAATTGAAAGACTTTAGACATAAGACAAAACAGATTAGGCATTTAACATGTAAAATGAGGGATGATGTATGGAACATATATACGTATACGCCTGCCAC